>JBEBQJ010000008.1:0-72299 GCA_040395455.1 Sphingobacterium yanglingense
CTAAGATTGATTATTCCAATTCTTTATCCTTTAAGGGGCTGCCTAGTCGTTCTTATCAGAATAGAATGAGTTCGGCCGAGTTGGTTGATTTTCAGAAAGACATGTTTGGCTATCGTTCAGGATCTTATAATAACATAGATCCTCGTAAAGGGATGAATGAAGTGTATCAGATCTTATATGAACACAAAGGCGGTAAAATTACAGCCGCAGAGATGGAAGAACAGCTAGATGTATACCGTAACCGTAGCCGTTATGATCAGATGGACGAGTTCTTGAACTCGGTTATTATGGATCAGCAGCACAATCTATCGCTTTCTGGCGGGACGGATCGATATAAGTATAGTTATTCGTTGAATTATACACAGCCTGGTGATTATAATAAAGGACTTCCGGTTAATAAGGGCTTAGGATTCAATATTCGTAATAATGTAAAATTGACCGATTGGATGAACGTGAATCTGAATGTTTTGGGCAAAAATCAACGTCAATCGGGTAATACAGGTTTTAATTTCTTTGATCAATATATGGGAGGGCGTGCGTCTTATTTGACGATGCGTAATCCCGATGGTAGTCCATCGCAGTGGTACCTGACTAAGTCCCAGTTTGAAATCGATCGGTTGAACGGCCTTGGATTGGAAGACGAAACGCTGATTCCTATTGATCAGGTGGGTAAGACACATCTTGATTTTTACAATAAATACATCAATATCAATGTGGGAGCCAACTTTAAGTTGATGAAAGGGTTGACTTTTGATTTGTTGTATCAGACGGAGCGTACGGAAGCTTATAATGGTACTTACTATGCCAAAGATGCACAGAACTTGTCAGCAGGTGTATACGTGCCTACACAGGTTAATGATGCGACGCAGATCAACCAAAAGGGAGAGGTGAAAAGATTAGTACCCCAAGGTGGACAATTCTCGGAAAAGCGGAGTGATATCAACTCACATACCCTACGTGGGCAGTTAAATTATGAAAATACATTTGCAGATAAACATGAAGTTAATGTAATAGCAGGAGTCGAACAACGCCAAATCAAGGATCGTTTTACAGATTTGTACAAGTACGGTTATGATCCTAGCGCCTTGGTATATAAAGCGATGAACGAGGAACTCTTTGGCGTCTTGATTGATAATACGGAATCCCTTTTTGGTAGAGTGACTATAGAGAAGAAGGAAAAAGGATTTCAGGACAAATTGGATCGATTTATATCATTCTATGCTAATGGATCCTATACCTATAACCGTAATTTGACATTGAGTGCAAGTATTCGTATGGATCAGTCTAATTTGTTTGGTACAGATATCAAGAATCAGTATAAGCCCTTATGGTCTGTTGGTGCTTTGTACAAACTACCAACATTTGAGCTGGATTGGCTGGATCGCTTGGCGGTACGTATGACTTATGGTGTGAATGGTAACGTACCTAAGGGGACTGGACCTTACTTAATCTCTCGGGTGAGTTCTAATATGAATCCATATAATAATGGTCTACAGGCATCGATTACCTCGCCACCAAATCCATTATTACGCTGGGAGAAAACGAATGTTTTTAACTTTGGCGTAGATGTATCGGTATTCCGTAGATTGAATGCTACTATTGATTTATATAATAAAAGTACGGCAGATCTGTTAGGACCTACTGCGGTAGACCCTACATTGGGATGGTCGGTTGTTGACCTTAACTACGGTAATATGCGTAATAGAGGGATAGAAGTTGCATTGAATGGTAAAGTTATTGACCACGATACTTTTAAATGGAATTCAACATTGAATTTCTCTTACAACCAAAACAAGATTACGCATTTATTAATTGAAGAAGAAACACCCTATTCTTATTATAGTACAGTACAGAACAGGGTAGGTAAACCAGTTGGTGCGCTATATAGTATTGATTATGCTGGGTTAGATGCTAAAGGCGAACCTCAGGCACGTAAGGCAGATGGTACTTTGGTGAAATCCGTCGAACAGTTGAGTGTAGACGATTTGATTTACAATGGTACGACGGTTCCGCCTTACTCGATAGCGTGGCGTAATGGTTTTGATTACAAGGATTTCTCCTTAAGCTTTATGTTTATCTTCAACGGAGGACATGTGATGCGCTCCGTACGTCCGGAGCCGTTGACCAAGGTGGCTGATGTGAATTATAATAGCAATTTTGACAAACTGTGGTTGGATTATTGGAAGCAGCCTGGAGATGAAGTGAATCTGGATATTGCTCCACGGTTTATGTCTGGTGCGTCGATGTATGTTACTGATCTCTATGCAGCAGGTAATCGTTTTGTAGAACGAGCCGACTATATCAAATTGCGTGATATCTCCTTGAGTTACAATCTGCCTAGTAAATTGATAGCCAAGACACCATTGCGGTATATCCGTGTTACTGGACAGATCATGAATGCTTGGCGCTGGGCGGCCAATAAGTACAATCTGGATCCAGAAGCTTGGGCGGGATATGGCAAGATCCGGGATGATGTAAACAGACCTAAAGAGGTTCGGGTCTCCGAAGTGCCTTCTAGAGGATTATTGAGTCCTGTTTCCTATAATTTTGGTGTATCAATTGGTTTGTAATAGTAAAATAGTTAATGAATATGAAGAAGTTTTTTTCTTTGGCTCTTGTAGCCTCTATAATATTTTCGGGCTGTAATTCCTACCTGGATGTCAAGCCCAAAGGGTTTACTATTCCCGAGTTGGTCGGGGATTTTGAACAACTCTTGAACAATACTGTTCTGTTACGTACGTTGCCTGCATCTTTCGATTTTTTGGCAGACAACGTACAATCTGGAGATATTGAAGATGAATCTCTAGCTACTAGTTTTGATAATTATTCCTTTATGCTACGAAGTCTCTATACCTTCAAGAATGGTGCAGTTCTGGAAGATGGGGATGGGGATAGTTATTGGAATGCGGCATATAATCATATTTTTACGTATAATGTAGTTATCAATAATGTGTTGAATGCTCCAGATGGTAAAGAAGCAGAAAAGAAACGTTTATGGGCGGAAGCGAAGATTGGCCGGGCTTTTGAGTATTTGTCTTTGGTCAATATTTATGCAAAGCATTATAATGGAGCTACCGCTGCTACGGATTTGGGTGTACCTTTGATACTTACCGAAGATATTAACCAAAAGTACGAACGAGTATCTGTGGCTAAAATATACGAATTGGTACAGACTGATCTAGAAGATGCCTTACCTTTTCTAGCTACGAGTTCATCCAATAAGTTCCAACCGCTTAAAACGGTGGGTTTTGCTTTCTTAAGCCGTGTAGCTCTTTACAAAGGGGACTATGCCGCTGCCTTAAGTAACGCCAAAGAAGCATTGAAACTGAATGCCTACTTAGAAGATTACAGTCAATTTACGACCAAATTGAAGACTACTTGGGGACGGGTGCATTACAAAGGAGATACCAAAAAGTCTTTTCCGGAGATTCGTTTTAATAATGAAACCGTTTGGGGGCGTATGGGAGCCTCATCCTATGGGTCGATTAATGGACAAGTGTATGCATCTAATGATTTGATTGCTACCTACAAACGTGATATGAAAGGAACGAAGGATATGCGTTATGATTTGTTTTTCTGTAGGGATTCATCTTCTTTTGGTGTAAGAACAGTACATTTCCCTGGACGTGTGCTTTGGGGCCCGTACATCGACTTCAATACCGGATTTAGTACACCGGAGTTGTATCTGATTGCTGCAGAGGCAGAGGCTCGTATTGGCTCTACTGAAGAAGCATTAAAACTACTGAACACCCTACGTGACAAACGTATTGAGAATAATGTACATGTCTCGGGTTTGGATAAAACCGCTACTTTGGCTATGGTATTTGACGAGCGTAGACGGGAGATGCCTTACGTGGGAAGTACACGCCTAGTCGATTTGAAAAGATTACATAGTACGGGAGACCTCACGAAGGAAATCGTACATAAAGTAGAGGACAAGGAATATCGTATGTCTTCTGGTGATCCACGGATGATTATTCCGATTTCACCAACGGTATTGTCGCTTAACCCAGAAATGCCACAATACGAAAGATAAATCTAAAGGCGTATTACCCTGGCTCGATTTGCAGGGTAATACGCCTTAAACTTTTAAAAAGAAAATTAATACCTATGAACCGTATTATATTTAGTTTAGTTTTCCTTGTGGCTTGTACAATTGTACAGGCCCAAGAAGCTATCAATTTCCAGAAAATATCATTAGCTGAAGCTAAGGCGCAGGCCAAAGCAAGCGGTAAGTTAATATTTATAGATGGTTATACCTCTTGGTGTGCACCGTGTAAGTGGATGGAGGGCAATGTCTTTAATCAAGCCGAAGCAGCGCAGTTTTATAATGCTAACTTTGTCAATACCAAATTTGATTGCGAAGTGGGAGAAGGCGTAGATGTTGCAAAACAGTATAATATTCGTAGTTTTCCAACTTATTTGTTTATCGATGGTGATGGCAAGCTTCTGTACCGCTCTCAATCTCGAATGGAGATGAAAGAATTTATCAACGAAGGTAAACGTGCCTTGGATCCAAATTTTCAGATTCCTACTATTCGTGCCCGTTATGATTCTGGGGAGCGTAGTCCTAGCTTTTTGGCTGCTTATATTACGACGATGACCAAAGTGGATCCGGCTTCTGCACAAGAGGCCAAGGAAGCATTAGATGGTATCGCTGATCCCTCTTTTTTGAAATCTGCTGAAGGTTGGAATGTTATCGAGCTTTTTGGTCAAAGTCAGAAAGACAAGTACGGTAAATTCTTTATGGACAATCGTCCTTATTTTAAAGAAATCATATCTTCAGAAGCATTTGAGAAGAAAGAAACGCAGTTGATGAAATACGCCATGTATGATTATATCCGCACTAAGGATGAGATACAGTTTAAAGAAGGATTAGCTTACTTCCTTAATAAATCGGACGAAGCGAGTCAGGTTGATGCGGCATTGTTTGAAGTCGAATGGGTGGGGGAATATGGTACGGACAAAGGGTTTATACAGTTGACCAATCGTTTGAGTAAGGGGATTTTGAAAGATAACGATGAGCGTTTGAGTTTTATCGGCAGACGCTATGCTGGGGTAAAGCGGGATGTCGCGCCTTCAAAAGCACGTTTACAGCAGTGTTATAAGCTGGCAAAAAAGGCCGTACAGCTGAATGAAAATTCATATTCTAACCAAGGTACTTTTGCCGAAATCTGTATCATCTTAAAAAAGAAAAAAGAAGCCGTGAAAGCAGCAGAAGCTGCACGTGCTTTGGCAGAGTTGGAAACATCAAAGATTATCAAAATAGCGGATGCATTATTAGCTAGAGCACAGGCTATTTAGTCCCTATAAATCAATAAATCCTATGAAGAAGATATTTTGGAGTTTACTCGTCGCTGCGTTGGCATTTAATAATGCGTCTGCGCAGGAACATGATTTTAGTATTAAAATTAAACCAGGAAAAGATGTACCAAAGACGGCAAAAGTGTTTGTTCGTTATTTTGTAGATCGGCAGCTGGTGTTGGATTCCGTGGTGCTTCACGGAAAGGTACAGACTTATAAAGGAAAAGCAAATGAAGCGACATTGGTTAATCTATACTATTCGCCATCAGGTGCCTCTTTTTTCAGCAAGGGACGTGTCGGAGCTTGGGATAAAGTGAATCTTTATGTCGATAAAGGAGCGACTAAAGTCGATTTTAGCGAAAAAATCGCTGATGCTAAAATAGTAGGTACGGCTATACAGGGAGATTATTCAGACTACGCAGCGTATATGCAAGCACTGGATAAGAAAATGGATATACTGATGACCGAACGCTCAAAGTTCTATCAAGAACAAGGGGCTGATGCAGCTGGGATGAAGGAGATTGCTGATCGGATTGAAAAGTTAGGTCAGGAACGTGATAAAGCAAAGGAACAGTTTATAAAGGCTAATCCAAAATCCTATTTTAGCCTTTTGGCTTTGAAAGAATTAGCTGGATACGATATTGATACGGATTACATAGAGCCATTGTTATTATCGTTATCTCCGCAGTTGCGGGCACAGCAGGAAGGAAAGCAGCTTGCTTCAGATATTGCGGTGACTAAGATAGTAGGGATAGGCAAACAAGCCCCTTTGTTCAGTCAACCCGATACGGAGGGCAAGTTGGTCAAACTGGAAGATTTTAGGGGGCAATACGTGTTGGTCGATTTTTGGGCATCTTGGTGCGGTCCTTGTCGGGCAGATAATCCTAATCTGGTAAAAGCATATTATGCCTTTAAGGATAAGAATTTTACCATCCTAGGGGTGTCATTGGATAAGGAAGGAAAGAAGCAGGATTGGCTCAATGCTATTGAGAAAGACGGATTGCCTTGGCAACAGGTCAGTGATCTGAAAGGTTGGAAGTCGGAGGTTGCTGCAACATATGGAATCAAGGCAATCCCACAGAATTTTCTGATCGACCCCAACGGTAAGATCGTTGCAAAGAACCTTCATGGGGATGCGCTGGAAAGAAAATTAAGCGAGTTACTATAATCTTAATAATAAAGGGAGCAATTTAGCTCCCTTTATTATTAAGATTCAATTTAACATAATAAAAATTATTATTGTATACTGATTTTTGACTTTTCAATCTGTTTGCTCTTCAGGGGATAGGGGGGCATTTAAAACCATCATAAAAGGTGAACGGTCTCATCTGGATGATATTTAATTATTTTCTGCTATATTTTATTGATAATTATTATATTAGAGAACATAATTAACCACAGGTGTCTAATTGATGCCACCTAAACCACAATAACTGATTTATAAACTAGATGGTATTCTTAATTGTACTTTTGAGCCTTTTATTGTTGATTGTCAGCATAAGCTATTTAAAGATTAATGCCTTCCTTTCCTTTTTGATTGTGTCGATACTGACTGCGATGGCATTAGGATTACCTTTGGCTAAGATACCGATTACGGTTGAAAAAGGGATAGCTGCGATTATGGGTGGATTGACGTTAATCATCGTATTGGGAGCAATGTTAGGGAAAATTATCGCAGAGAGTGGTGCCGCCTCCAATATTGCAACGGTGATGGTACGGCTATTTGGCGAAAAATATCTCCCTTGGGGGATGGCTGTAACGGGGTTTATAGTTGGTATTCCTTTGTTCTATGGTGTAGGGTTTGTACTATTGGTCCCTTTGATATTTTCTATTGTCTATCAATACAAGCTACCAGCTGTTTATATTGGATTACCGATGCTTGCTGCGCTATCAGTGACGCACGGATTCATTCCTCCACATCCTTCTCCTGTCGCTCTAGTGGTATTGTTTGAAGCGAATATGGGCCTGACATTGATCTATGGTCTAATCGTATCGATTCCGGCTATTATAATAGGAGGACCAATATTTGGGAAGACCTTAAAAAATATAAATAGCAGTAGTTACAGTATCTTTCAGCCCAATGCAGAGCCGACAGCTGAAGTACAATTTCAAAAACCAGGAGTCCTGCTCAGTTTTTTGACTGCATTGCTGCCTGTTTTCCTTTTGATACTCTTTACTATCCTGCCTTATTGTATTCCTGCTTCCAATACTTTTCTGCAAGAGCTCATTGTATTTCTGGGAGCACCTGCTATCGTGATGTTGGCCGTTATTTTTGTGGCAACATTTACATTAGGGGTCAAACAAGGACGTTCGATAGTACAGGTGATGTCAGTGTATGGGGATGCCGTCAAGGCTATCGCTATGATATTGTTGATCATTGCCGGATCGGGCGTGTTTAAGCAGGTGATGGAAGAGAGCGGAGTGAGTCTTCTACTTGCAGAGAGTCTTAAGTCACTCGCCATACACCCATTGATATTAGCCTGGGTGATAACTGCCATTATACGTGGTTGTGTAGGCTCTGCAACGGTTGCTGCGTTGACAGCAGCTACGGTACTGTTGCCCTTAACACAATCCACAGCTGTGGATGCAAACCTCATGGTATTAGCTATTGGAGCGGGAAGCCTGATGTTTTCGCATGTCAATGATGCCGGATTCTGGATGTTTAAAGAGTATTTCGGATTAACAGTGAAAGATACCTTGCGGTCATGGTCTATTATGGAAGCAATAGTTTCTATTGTAGGACTAGCCGCGATACTCTTATTGTCTTTTATTATTGCATAATTAAATCATCGTAAAACAAACAACACTAAAAATGACACAAAACGCAGATGCACAGTTTGAAAAATTAGGTTTATCACTTCCGCCAGCGCCGGCACCTAAAGGGGTGTATAAACCCTATGTGATTGATGGCAAATACCTATACCTATCAGGACATGGTCCTGTGCAGGACGACGCCAGTTTAATTATCGGCCGTATCGGTCGGGATATGGATATGGAAGCCGGAAAGGATGCCGCCAGACAGGTTGGGCTGACCATGCTGTCTACTATAAAAACGAACCTAGGTTCACTGAATAAGATTAAAAGGGTAATCAAAGTCTTGGGCATGGTCAACTGTACGGAAGATTTTGAACGGCATCCTTATATTATCAATGGCTGTAGCGAATTATTTGCAGCGGTATGGGGTACTGAAAATGGAATCGGAACCCGTAGTGCGGTTGGATTTGGTTCTTTGCCGGATAATATTCCAGTTGAAATCGAGGCGCTCTTTGAGCTATATGAAGATTAGGGTATGCAGCAATGGTATGAAATAGCAGAACCGGATAGCGTTGACTCTCCGGCGCTTTTGGTATATCCTGATCGTATCAAAGACAATATCCAACGGATTAAAAGTATGGTTGATGGACAGTGTGGGCGTTTAAGGCCTCATGTTAAGACCAATAAGATGATCGAGGTATGTCGGATGATGATGGACGAGGGGATCGAACAGTTCAAGTGCTCGACCATAGCGGAGGCAGAAATGATGGCGTTAGCTAATGCAAAAGACGTGCTTATGGCTTATCAGCCTGTAGGACCGAAGTTGAGCCGATGGGGGAAGTTGGTACAGGCTTATCCCAATACGACGTTTTCTTGTGTTTTGGATAATCCATTGGCCTTAGATCAGATGGGAACCTATGCCGCGAAGGAACAATTGAAGCTTTCGGTTTATTTTGATGTCGATTTGGGAATGGGGCGTACAGGTGTATCGCTAACAAATCTGGCAGATCTCTGCGATCACCTAGATCATCATCCGCTGTTAAGGTTGAAAGGGGTACACGGTTATGATGGGCACATTAGTAATCCGGATGTATCTATACGCAAACAGGAAGCCGATGAAGGTTATAGACTACTGAACAAAGCCGCTACTTATCTAGAGGAGCGCTATGGAAAGGTAATGGATAAGGTCATAGGAGGGAGCCCTTCATTTACAAGGCATGCATTACGCAAGGACGTCGTTTGTAGCCCAGGAACTTTTGTTTTTTGGGATTGGGGATACAGACAGCGTATCGCAGAACAAAACTTCGATTATGCTGCGGTGCTGATGACCAGAGTCGTAGCCGTTATCAGTTCAACAAAAATCTGTATAGACTTAGGATATAAAGCAGTCGCATCAGACCCGCCACTTCCGCGAGTATGTTTCTTGGATAGAGACGGTATCGAGGTTTTATTTCAGAGTGAAGAGCATATGGTGTTGTCGGTGCCAGATAGCAAGCAATATCCAATAGGTACCGTGTTATATGCAGTGCCAACGCATATATGTCCTACAGTAAATCTCTATGAGCAAGTGTATGTAGTAGGAAAGGGAGCGGTTAAGGAAACATGGACTGTGATAGCTAGAAATAGGAAGTTTAATATTTAAAAGAATGAACAGACAAGAACTATTTTTAATAGACGGGCACCTTGACCTCAGTATGAACGCGATGGAATGGAACCGTGATTTACGTATTTCTATTACCGAACTTAATGAAAGAGAAGCAGGCCTATCGGATAAGCCGGACCGAGGGAAGGCCACAGTGACGTTTGACGAATTACGTCGCGGTAATATCGGCTTAGTAGTGGCCACACAGATCGCGCGTTATGTAAAGCCCGGTAGTAGTCTACCCGGATGGTATTCGGCGGAGCAGGCGTGGGCACAGACACAGGGGCAGTTGGCTTGGTATAAGGCGATGGAAGCGGACGGTCACATGCGTATGATTCAAAATAGAGAACAGCTAGATCAACATGTTGCAAGCTGGAGCGATGGAACGAGCAATGCAGACAAGCCTATAGGTTATATCTTGAGTTTGGAAGGAGCAGACTCTATTGTAGATATAAGCTACGTAGAGAAAGCGTATGAGTATGGGCTACGGGCTATCGGACCAGCACATTATGGGCCGGGACGATATGCCAATGGAACGGATGCGCAGGGAAGGTTAAATGCAAACGGTGTCGAGCTACTCCGAGAGATGGATCGACTGGGGATGATACTGGATGCGACCCATCTCAATGATGATGCCTTTTGGGATGCATTGGATCGTTATCAAGGCGCTGTTTGGGCGAGTCATAATAATTGTCGGGTCTTTGTGGATCACAATAGGCAATTTAGTGATGATATGATCAAGGCATTGGTCGAAAGGAAAGCTGTGATTGGTGTAGCTCTGGATGCCTGGATGATGGTGCCGAATTGGGTGCGGGGACAATCTACGCCGAAAGGTACAGGCTGTAATATGGAAATCATGGCCAATAATATAGATCACATCTGTCAGGTAGCGGGGAGTACCGATTATGTGGCAGTAGGTAGTGATCTTGATGGTGCTTTTGGAAGAGAGCAGTGTCCTTATGATTTAGAAACGATAGCAGATATTCAAAAGGTATTCCCAATCCTGGAGGATAGAGGGTACAGTAACGATGATATCGTAAAAATAGCAAATGGCAATTGGCTTCGCTTCATGCGGAATGCATTATAGTTTTTAACTATTTCCTCTACGCTATTTAACATAATTAATTTTATCCTGTTGCATATTCAATGCGAGAATAGGGGGGCACTGGAGAAGGGGTAAAGGCAGGTGTAGTTATTTTGTGGGGACGTTACTATAATCGGACTGTTGTATTAAAATACCGGAATTATATAGATTGTACAATTCCGGTATTTATTAGATTTATGGTTTATCCCACCAAAGTTTGGTATCCAAGGATACTTGTTCTGGCACGTTCTTTCCATTCTCGGCACGTTCTGATGAAGGGTAGGCCAGTCTCCTTATGAAAGTAGGGAGTTTTGCATTGACAGGCATCTGAAAGTCCTTCAACTGATAGTCGTTTCTGCGTAGGTCATTCCAACCCTCTGGATTCAAATAGGTGATCGTGTATTTCTCCCGAAAGATATCTGAGAGTTTTAGATTATTCTCGCCAACATCTACGTATGAACGGCTCAGGTAGTCGGTCAGTTCTGCGGCCTGTACTCCAATCTTTTCAAAATGAGCTTTTATTCCTTCTTTGTAAGCTGCATATGCTCTTTTTTTCTCTCCCAGGCGTAATGCTGCTTCTGCTTCGACCATTTTAATCTCTGCATAGGAAACTATGGTTACAGGTGAAGTGGGGGCAGTCAGAGGTGATTTTTTACTGATATAACACTCATCTTTTATGGTGTTGGACCCCGTATTACCTTGGCCATTACGGGTGCCGATGTAAATATTACCTACCACAGATTTTTCCGTTATGAAACCTATACGAGGGTCTTCCTGTCCATATGTCTTACCATTCAAATGATCAATAAAGTTGGCCGATAACCAGCCATCGAGATTCAGGTTGTCATTGTTTGTTGCGACTTGTGCCCAAGGATTAATCCCTTTGAATGTGGCCATTCCGGCATCATCACTATTGGCTTTATACGCATTGTCAATAGCGGCTAAAATGGCTTTGCTATCATAAACTGCTTTTTTGCTCACTTTGTTCAATACCCTAGCTTTTAGTGCGTAAGCTGTTTTTAACCATTTTTCAGATTTATTGAGATGGATGAGGTCCGATCCGTCGCTAAATAGCACAGTATTGGGCTTCTGTAGATTGATTATCGCTTGGTCAAGTAAATTGACTTGGGCTTTATAAAGCTCTTCCTCCGTATCATATTTAGGCTGTAGTGTTTTTACCTTGCCAAATGCTTCGGAATAGGGGGCATCGCCCCAAAAGTCAGCTACAAGTCCCAGCTGGTAAGCCATTAATACTTGTCTAATCCCGAGGTGGTGAGGGGCTTGTTGCTCTTCTGCTCGTTTCATCAGGTCGTAGGCATCCGATAATGAATAGTAGAGGTTGTCCCAGGCACTGGCAGGATTGGTTGGCTCATAGTTGTCGCTTGAGCTACCTGGTGTGACACTGGCGGTATATTGCATGTAATTGGTGGTGATGTAGGCTGCGCGATAACTGTTCATTCCTGCCTTATGTGTTGCAGTCGTCAGCAAACCGTTAATCGGAGGATTGTTTACCAAATTTGGATTTTCATCCAATTTAAAATAATCACTACAACTGGTGACCGAAAGGCCTACACAAAGAAGGGCATATAATAGGGGGGAACTTATTTTCTTTCTCATAATTTCAATACTTAAAAACCAATGTTGATACTCATAATAAAACTACGGACAGCAGGGTAGGTCATACCAGCAAAGCCTTCTATATTGGAGCCGCTATTGGTAGAGGTGCTTTCCGGGTCTAATCCTGAATATTTTGTCCATAATGCTAAATTGTTGCCTGTAAAGCCGATTGACGCATTTTTTATCGTCTTATTGTTTGCTAACCATTGGTTTGGAATTTTATAATTGACCGATACAGAGCGTAGTCTGACCCACGATGCGTCTTCTATAAAGTACTCCGACACTCCACGGTATAGGTCTCTATAGTACCCATTTTTGTAATCTGTTCCTGTTTTTGTATCAACTCCCTGTCCTAGCCAAACCTCTTTCGTATTATCTGTGCCGTCAGCCATTTTTCCCTCAAATACCCGATAGTCATTACGGTCTAATGTGTACTTAGAATAGGCAAATGAAGCGAGATAGTTGTCCAATTGATTATACCTATCCTGTCCGATACGTGCATCAATTAATAGGTTTACGCTGATGTCTTTGTAAGAAAAGTTGTTATTCCAGCCTGCAATCCAGTCAGGTTGTACATTGCCCAGTTTTTTTTTATTAGCAGCATTATCCAGAACCGGAAATCCATTTGCTCCAATCAGTAACGGACGGTCAGGATCAATCTGTGTGCTCTTATCCAAACCTTGGGCAATTTCGTCCGGAGTATAGTAACGGCGTAATGCGCGTCCATATAACACGCCATAAGATTCACCAGGGATTAATTTCATTTGAACGTCACTGCTTAAGAAGCCACTTTCCTGAGCTACGAGTATTTCATCTAGTCCTTCATAAAGAGATAATACTTTGTTTCTATTCATCGAGAAGTTAAAACTTGATGTCCAGCGGTATTTTTCCTTGCTGATAGGTGTTGCATCTACTGTCAATTCTATACCTCTATTATGCATGTCACCAGCATTAATTGCCGCATTTACGTAGCCAATTGTAGAGGTCACTGGAGTACGGATAATCTGGTCTTTACTTGTTGACTGATAAAATGTCGCATCAATACCCAATCTATTGTTTAAGAACTTTAATTCAAACCCAGCCTCATAGCTGTTTGTGAATTCGGGACGTAATTTCTCGTCCCCCAATAGTGCCGACCGAGTGAATCCGGTATAGCCTGTCGGTAATTCTCGATATACAGCATGACCATTGCTCGTCGAATAGGCGAGAGCGTCTTTACCAATCTTGGCGTAGGAGAGTCGTAGCTTACCGTAGGATAATATCTCTTTGTTGGGGATGTGCTCACTGAATACATAGCTTCCCGTAGCTGAAGAGTAAAAGAACGAGTTATTCGGACTCATCAAAGAAGAAGTTACGTCTTGTCTTCCCGTTACATTAAGAAATAGATAGTTTTTATAAGATAGAGCCAGCTCAGCAAATGTTCCCATTAACCGGTATTTTTCTATGTCAGTCCAAGACTCAGTAATTTTAGCATTTCGCATGTCGTAGAGGTTGTAGACAGTCAGGTTGCCTCCCTCTGTATTTTCTGTATCTGTGGCTTTGTCATATAAATCATGGCCGAGGCGCAATGTCGCAGATAGTCCGTTGGAGAATTCTTTGGTAGCAGTTGCTATAAATGTACTATTTATCGTACGAAAACGGGTGTCATATATACCTATCAATCCTGTGCCAGGAGATGCAGCAAGACCATTGTTGTCAAGCGAATATTCTCCTAAAAGACCTTGTTTGCCCGGTGCTGTAGCTCTTCGATTGTCCCGATAAGCATCAATACCTATCCGGTAATTCAGGTCTAGCCAGCTCAACGGTTTGTATGAAGTATTAATGCTACCGATAAAACGTAACACATCGTCTTTAAAACGGTTAGTTTTCGCTTGTGAAATTGGGTTAACGTTGTCGCTACTGTAGCCTCCAGGTGTTCCATCGGGTTTAAAAATCTCTTTACGTATATCGTCTATGCGACCAATATACAAGTTGCTCCATATAGCGACCGGCACGTCCGCGCAGTCCTCCTGAGTTATTGACACTTAGACTCGTGCCAAAATTCAACTTTTCGCTGGCCTTGAAGTTGGAGTTTACTCGGCCCATTAGGTTTTTGAAGTTGGTACCCGGCATAATACCCTGCGCCTGTTGATGCGAGAGTGATACCAAAGTTGTCATGTGCTCGTTTCCGCCCGATAAGTCGATACTATTCTTGAATTGATTGCCTGTATCGAAGGCATCTTTAAAGTGGTTTCGTAGAACGTCAGGATGACTGGGGTCGATTGCTTTGGCTTCTTCAATGGTTGGCCCAAATGCAGGCCAGAAGGATGCTGGGTCGTATTTGTTGGCCCAGCCCTGTGTATATGCATTTTGTAGCTCTGGAAATTTGTTGGCTTTATCGAAGCCTGCTAACCCAGAATAGTTTATCTTAAGTTTACCTTCCTTGCCTGATTTTGTCGTGATTACAACCACACCGTTGGCGCCCCGCAAGCCGTAAAGTGCTGTTGCGGCACCACCTTTTAAAATATTCATCGTTTCAATGTCATCAGGATTAATGTCCACAGCGCGATTACTAATCCCACGTTCTGTAGCCCGATTACCAGATGTAGAAGTAGAGTTATCGATTAGGATACCATCTATGACAAAAAGTGGTTGATTATCACGTGTGGGATCAATGGAATTGATTCCTCGAATCTGTATGTTGGCTCCCTGTCCAGGAGCTCCCCCGGTACTGGAGATGGTCACGCCGGCTACTTTACCTTGTAAAGCATTTACGACGTTAGACTGCTTGTTTACCGTGAGGTCTTCAGCACTTACTTTTTGTGCGGCATATCCCAAAGAGCGCTCGTTACGCTTTATGCCTAATGCTGTAACGACTACCTCGTCAATATGTGCATTGTCTGTCTGTAAAGTAATCATCAGTGTATTGCGATCAGCAATACTGACCTCTTGTGTTACGTAGCCAATGGCAGATATGAGAATTACACTATGGTGTGGAACATTAAAGGTAAAAAGGCCCTTTTCATTTGTCCTAGTGGTGGTGGTGCTATTCTTGACTTTGAGGGTCACCGCCGATAAAGGAGCGCCATTAGAGTCAACTACTTTGCCGGATAGTGCCACTTGCTGTGCGCGGGTAATCTGCGGGTATGAGCAGGCTAAGACCGCTAGAGTTGTTAGTAGCTTGTTCTTCATGTTTATAATTAGGTTTGTCAGTACGCATTTAAGGTAAGTATTTATTTTAATAGTTATTGCTTTATTTTCTTAAAAGTTTTTTATGGGGCTGGTTTAGGACAAATGAATATTCCTTTTTATTTCTTGACTCATTCGAGCTGAGCGAGCGGGAGTTCTTATAAGCGGAGATTTTTTCATTAACCTCGAAATTAGTTTAATTCTTCCTTATGTTTGCCTTATGAAATCCAGTCCCATCATCTTATTAAAATTCTCCGATTTGCTAGACGCAGGTATATCTGCCTATAGAAATAAGAACTTTATAATCCTTGAAGAGTCCGATGCTCAAAGTGATGTGATGTTGAATCAATTTTATAAAACGGGATATTTTGGTCTTATGTTGGTTGAAGCTGGGGAGAGCTGTTATAGTGTCGGAGATTATCGTTATGAAATGGAACAGGGGGATATGCTTTTTATTGTGCCGGGAGAGAATTTTAAGGTTCACTTCGTGTCGAAGGACTTTAATGCAAAATATCTTTTCTTTAATACACAGATGGTAAATGATGCAGGTTTCAATTATCGCTCTAACGACATTATCAAGAGCTTTTCTAATCACCCTTCCTATCTTATTAAGGGGAATCAGATGTTTTTTAATCGTTTAAAAAATTATACTGTAGAACTAGCACATTTGAATGATATTCGTAATACTATTTTTTATGGAAATGAGATGATCTGGCACCTGTTTTCATTGATTATGTATGAGATTGAAGAATTCTTTAGACAAACAAAAAGTATATCGATTCCAACTTCCCGGGAGGAAACGATCACTACTGATTTCTATCTTTTAGTGCAGTCGTATTATAACAAGCATCATGATGTACAGTTTTATGCAGACCAATTGCATATCAGTAGGAAATATTTGAGTAAAGTGGTTAAGAAAACTATGGGGCGAACGCCTAAGGATATTATCAATCATGTTATTCTGATCGAAGCGAAAGTACTGTTAAAGGGACGCACATCAAATATTGGTCTTGTTGCGGATTTATTGAATTTTAAAGAACCGGCAGCATTTAGCAAGTTTTTCAAGAAATTGACCCAAAAAAGCCCATACGCCTATAAAAAGGAGGAATTATTCTGATTTTCTTGCTTTTTTAAAAATTATATATCCATTTTATTTAGCGTCTTTTTCCCATCTTTTGGAGTCATTTGTGAAGAGACTCTAGACTTCTAAAGGGCTATTTTTGTAACACAAAATAACTCAATTAATATGAAGTCATCTGAGGTAGGTAGATTGTTGTTCCTTAATTTTGGCCCTGTTTTCTGTCATTTGACAGGAAATAATTCGATGCGTATTCTGATTGACCCCAGCGCTAGTGGGCAACCGCTGATTACTGAAGCGGACTTGTCGTTGTTTAATACCTTTATTTTGGTGGATTCTGACTTGTCCTTTCTTAATGATCTCGCCCTGCTTTTGGAAACAAGGGGTAAAGATGTCACAATCATAGGGAGTTTAGATGAGTTGTCAAAGATGTTTTATCTGGTAGGATCTACTTACAGGTCAAAAGGAAAGTTAAGGGGATGAGGTCTTTTGTTCAAGAGTTTTCAGTCTGTAATAAGTTTTTCTTGTATAGGGCTGAATGTTTGCAGGAAATACAGTCACAGGTCGCTTATATTCATTCTATAGCAATCTATTTGGATGATAATATTAATGTTCTCCATATCAAGTCAACTCGACGAATTGAAAAAGATATATTAGAGAAGTTGAGGGGACTTGGTGTATTAATAAAACTAATGACAGCTGGAGAGGTTGATAGCTCAGAAAAACAATCAATATTGTGTTAGATTTATGATGAAGGTTGCCCCGCATTTTTGACTATGGACCAAAATCACTGTAAAAAGGGATGCTTAAAAGCTTGCAATTCCGTAATTTTAGCGCATGGCACATCGCATTTATTTATACAATTACGATCAGAAGACCAATCAGACGTTTGACACTCATTTGGGAGAGTGGAACTACGAAATCCCATTGTTGCTATATCCGTTACTGACAGAAGGTATTCATGTACAAGGAGTGGAGTTCTTTTCCAATAGAGAGCAAGGGATAGTTCTATTGCGTCAATTCTTCAATTTGCTGGCCGACACTTATCAATTGCATTACAAGAAAGCATACTACGAACCTGTTAATACCATGTTTGAGTTTTTGGAGGCGTTGCCTTATGACTCTTTTGTAGTGAACGCAACAGATGTGTTCAATATGAACGAAGAAAAACATAAAGTACAGGCTAAAGAATGGTTAGAGGATATACAGGAGAAAAGTGTATTTTATAAAAAAGCGATTGAATCGCAAGACATTAGACTGCTTGATACCTTGTTTTCTGGGTTTGGTTATTCCTCTTTTATCGAAATTTTGGAGACCGATTGGATTGAATATGGGCTTGGCTATTTTGAGGAACATGCTTATAAGAAGGTAGCGTCTTCTATTTTTGAGGATGCTGGAAAGTTTGGGTTGAAGGATGCAAAGGGAAATGTTTTAGCTCCTGCTATCTATGACGATATCTTTGAAGCTGACTATTATTACAATATATCGGTAGTTGAGAAAGGCGATTTATTTGGCTATCTGCAACGTGATGGGAAAGAAAGGGTTCCTCCAATCTTTGAAGCTGCATCTGAGGTGTTTGATTTTGCAAAAGAACCCTTGGGGGAGGTAAAAGTGAATGGGAAATACGGTGTTTTAAAAGTTTATTCCAATAGTTGGTTGATTGCCCCTGAATACGATGCTATAGAAAGAGTTAGTTATGGTTTTTTTGGGATAGAGAAAGAAGGTAAATTCGGTGTTTATTGTGATGAAGATGGACTTATTATTCCGATAGAAGCTGAAAGAGCTTATGCTTATGATTATTTTCCGGAACTGTTTTTTTTGAAACAGAATGGTACAAGCAAACGTAAGTACTATACGAAAAAAGGTGTCTACCTGGGCGAATTTCTAGAGGGAAGTATTGTGAAGTCAGGATTATGTTTTTGGATAAAGCCAAATAAGTTTGACAAAAAGGGACGGTTGATTGACAATGCGGGAAATCTTATTCTTACGGAAGTGGATCAGCTAATTCTGGTGGATGGCTTTGAAACCCTGGCTATCCGCAAAGACAAAAGATGGCATATCTACGATAGTTTGAAACAGTGCTTTTTGCTGGAAGGAGAATCTATCATCAAAGTGAAAGCCGAATCAAATGTGTGGTTCAAGAGTAATGTTTTTATTTTAGAAACAGCAAATGGATTAGGTTTTTTTGATGCCAATAGTAATAAGTGGTTGATAGCTCCTCAATCGGAAATCAAGCAGATTCATTATCTCGAACATGGATTTTTGTCGATTCAAAGAAAGGACGGTCATCAACTGTTCGATTTTGAGGATAGTGTGTCTTCTGAATGCTATGATTATATTTCACATCCGTTAAACTATAGACCAGATGAGGGGATGTTGTTTCTATATCAGGGCGAGAAAATGTTTAGGATGAATGAGGATAAAAGTATTCATCAGGTTGAGGTTGCTGAGTATGGTGCGATTTATCTGGATCGGTATTCTTTTCGGGGTAAAGACCTGGAATACTTCGTTGGTTTTTATAACCGCTGGAAAGATCAAGTAGGTCGTAATCCCGAGCAATATATGGCTGTCGAGACCATTAAAAAAATGGCTTTTGAAGCAAAAGGAGATAGAAATTATGAAGAAGCATTTCGTCTATTTGAGTTGGCAGCTCAAAAGGATGATATAGATAGCTGGGTGGAAATGGGATTATTGTGTACGGATCCCGATATAGAGCCGCTATTCGATCCGCAGAAGGGAATTTTCTATTATGAAAAGGCAGCGCAGCAAAATCACGCTGTAGCCTGGAATAATATTGGTGCTTTGTATCACAATGGAATAGGCTATTCCTTTAGTATGAAAAAAGCGATTCAAGCCTATGAAAGAGCTGCAGAATTGGGGGATGGGATGGCACTTAGCAATCTAGGGGATTTATACTATTTTGGAGAGCATATCCGGCAAAACTATGATTTGGCCTTGGACTTTTATCAGAAGGCAGAGAAGCTACGGTACTATAATTATGATAAAATATCCGAGATCTTTTATCAGCAACGGGATTATGATAACCTATTGACTTACTTAAAGAAAGATTATGATAAGTCGTATTCAGGTATTTACTATGGTATTATCTATGAGCATGGGATGGGAGTGAAACCGGATTTGAAGAAGGCTATTAAGTACTACGAACAGGCGAATGCTTATGCGAATTATGAATATGCGACTCAGCGCTTGGTTTATTATTATGGCGAAGACCTAACTTTTAAAAATGAAAAGAAATTTCAAAAATGGAAGGCCTTCGCCGAAGAACATGATTTCGATATCGACTCTAACTAACGGAAAATAAGTCTGAGTGTCTTAAAGCTATACAATGCCTCTTTTTATCATCTCCAGCATGGGAGGTGAAGCATGTTTGAATGTAGGTGCCTGCTCGACGAGGCTTCCTGCGCTCTTTTTGTTAACCTTAAACGTAAGATCCATTTCTGTCGTGAAGAGCAATGCGTTGGTGAATGGATTTTTAATATAGGTACTTAAGACCGTAAAGACTTCGTCAGCGCTGTGAAAATGTTCGCTCTCATGGCTATTATAGCGGAATGTTAAAGCAAAATTGTAACCTCCAGATTCTAAAGTATGAAGTCGTACGTATATATTCTTAAGCTCGGTATTGCCTATTGTTTTAGCCAAAGTTAATTTGGCAAACGTTCCTTGACTAATACTCTCTTTTACGTGTTCACAAAATTCGGTAAATACAGTTTGATAGGGCATTTCTTAAAATTTGAGTTGCAAACTTACACCAAGTAGTTGACAAGTGACGTGTTTTTTATAAAAAGATGCCAAGATATAAGGCAATAGGTGTTCTGTATTATAAAAAGTCAGCACAACTTTATTGAAGTGGTGCTGACAAAGGAGCTGCTGATTGATCCTACTAAGTGCTCTTTAATTAGATTTTTGCCAATGCTAGATTGATAAAGCTCATTTCGTCAGGAGAAATGCTAATATCCATGGATTTCGCATTGATTATTGCTTGCTCAGCGTTTCTAGAACCGGCCAGAACGATGCTGATTGCAGGTTGTAAACTTGTCCATCTTAATACCAGCTGTGCTAAGCTAACTCCTTTATCATAGGCTAATGGAGTGAGTGTCGCTAAGAAGGCTTCGACTTTTTTTAGATTGAACTGTTGGAAGTATCCATTTCTGTGGTCATTGTTTTTTAGTTGCCCTTCTTTGAAGTATTTGCCGGTTAATAGACCTCTTTCCATTGGACTGTACACGATGATACCCAAGTTGTTTTCCAGTGCGTAGGGCACTAGGTCATGTTCTATCGTTCTATTTAGCATGCTGTAACCGACTTGATTGCTTACGATATCTAAAGTTTGACGGGCTTCTTTCACTTGGTCTACGCTGTAGTTGCTGACTCCTGCAGCTCGTATTTTTCCCTGCTGAATCAATATCTCTAAAGCTTCCATGGTTTCTGCAATGGGCGTACTGTTGTCTGGCCAGTGGACTTGTAGTAAGTCAATATAGTCTGTCTGTAAGCGGGTCAAGCTTTCTTCTACTTCTTTGATGACATTGGCTTTAGAAGTGTATTTATATACTGGAATGGCTTTACCAGCTTCTTCGGCATCGAAAAAATGTTCTCCATGGCCCTTGTTGCTACCATCCCATACTAAACCGAATTTGGTTAATAGTTGAATTTTACTTCTGTCATATCCTTTGATAGCTTGTCCTATCATTTCTTCGCTTAAACCAAATCCGTAAAAAGGTGCTGTGTCTAGTGTGGTCACTCCATGGTCTATAGATGCTCTGACAGAGTCGATAGAGTCTTTTTGTTCATTACCACCCCACATGTTGCCGCCAATGGCAAACGCTCCATAGGTAATGGCTGATAGATTTAAATCTGTGTTTCCTAATTTTCTGTATTCCATTTTATTAAATTTTCTGTGTTATATATATACTGGGACGTTTCTGTAGTTTGGAATCAACGAGTGTGCCAAATTCTTTAATATAAGGCTGCTGATTATGTTTGTCCAACCCCTGTTGGTCCTTCCAGATTTCGTAAAATATAAATAGGTTTGGATCCGAATTGTCTTGATGTAAATCATACTGTAAGCAAGCTTCTTCTTTTTTGTTTCTCTGGCCATATGCTGAAGTACGTTTTGTACGTGTTGGCGCTGCGTTGGCTTAGCTTCTATGATGGCGGTAATGTATATTTTCATGATTAATTACTTGTTGTTTGAAGTAGGGAGAGTGGAGTTTGATTGGCTTTTTTATCGGTAAACTCGTTCTGTAAATGTTCTACATACTCTCTGTGATAGTTTGCTAATCTTTCTGCTGTACAGTTCTTTTCTAGATCGTGAAAATGAAAGCCATTGATCTTTTTCAATCCGATGAACTGATTCATTTTATGGAATCCAAATAATACTCCTTCGTCCTCCGTGTGTTCGTCAAAAAACTCTCCAGGTAAGGTAAAGGCGGTTTTAGGAGCGTTCCAAGAACTGGTAACCATATAGTACTTGCCGTGCATCATGCCTCCCGTGCCATAGTTGATTTCCGGGTTTTTCCGACTTCTGCCATCATTGGCATAGATACCGTTATTATGACCTGCAGTGAATACTTCGTCAATGTACTTCTTTAGCCCGTTGGGGACCTGAAACCACCAAATCGGAGTATGATAGATAATTGTATCGGCCCATTTGTAGTTTTCCGCTTCTTCCTCTGGAATATAAGGAGTATTGATATTCGTAATGCGAACTTCATGCCCCAATGATTGTAGCGTATCTTGTGTCCACATAGTAAGTGTATTATTGAATAGACCACCTGAGTGTGCAAATGTCTGTCCTCCGTTTATAATAAATATCTTTTTCATTTCTTATCGTTTTAATTATCGACGCCACAAAGTTCAATCAAAATAAATTATTATTAAAATAACTTATGTTATACATTTGTATAATATTAATTATAGTTGTTTCCAGCCTTTAATGATTAAAGTGCTACCTTTGTATAATATAAATTATATATCATGCGTTGGAATTTAGAATGGATTAGAACATTTAGAGCGATATATGAGGAGGGTACGCTGTCAGCTGCTGCTCAGGTGTTGTTTATTTCACAACCTGGAGTAAGTTTGCACCTTAATTCTCTGGAAGCATATGTTGGGTATAAATTGTTTGATCGCTCGGCAAGAAAGATGGTGCCTACAGAAAAGGGTAAGATATTATACAATTTCGTACTAGAACCCTTGAATAAGCTGGAGCTTGCCGAGCAGCATTTTCATAAGCGATCTCAAGAGGAACGTGCAACAATTAGTGTTGGGATGTGCTTTGAGACTTTTCAATATACATTGGAGGAACATATTGCTAAATTACCATTTAATTTAATTATCAAATTTGGTGAGTATCCGCAGATGACGCAGGATCTAGACAATGGATTGTTGGATTTAATTATTACTCCACATAAAGGAAATCAGCAAAATTTAGAGTACAATGCTTTTTCAAAAGAACGATTGGTGCTTATAGCTGGTAGTGAAACGGATACGAAGGAGATAGAAGGGTTATTAGCCAAAAAGGAAATAAAGAAAGCAAATAAGGTTTTAAAAAGTCAGCTGTGGTATAGCACGGCGGCGGATATGGAACATTTGAAAAACTTTTGGTTGACGCATTTTAAAGAGCACCCCGACTTTAGTCCTAATTATATAGTACCGAATATTAGTTCTATTATCCGTTGTCTGAATGGAGGGACGGGGTTTTCTGTAGTTCCTGATTTTTTGTGTTTAGAGGCTATTGCTAGTGGTAGGATAAAGTTAGTGTGGGAGGGCGTAGTACCGTTGGAGAATACATTATATTTTGGAACACGAAAAAAGACGATGTATGCAAGCGAAATTGCTCTTTTGGAGGGGTTGCTTCAAGAGAAGTGGAATGCTTAGTTCTACTAAGAACAAAAGCCAGGGCGCAGTGTTTGTATAGGGCGGGAGAGATAGCGCAATTTGAAAAGTGACAGACCTTGAGAAATAGGTGATAAAAATCATTTATTTCTGTGGAGCAGGTCATGGCATAGCGGATTATTTCTCAATACCTTTATATAAACACCATAAAATAGATAAAGATATGGCTAATACAATGAAAGCAGCACGCTGGTATGCTGCAAAAGACATTAGGGTAGAGTCTACAACTATTCCAGAACCTAAAGCTGGGCAGGTTAAGATAGCAGTTCAGTTTGCAGGTATCTGTGGTTCTGATTTGCATGAATATGTGCATGGACCACAGTTGATTCCGGTAGATCAACCGTACCCATTGAATGGGCATCAGGGAGTAACTACGCTAGGACATGAGTTTTCGGGTGTGGTAGAATCTGTTGGAGAGGGGGTACATCACCTGAAAGCCGGTGACCGTGTCGTTGTAGAGCCTCTTTTCAAAAACTTTGATAGTCCTTTTATCCCGAATGGAGAATATAATCTGTCCGAGCCGCTTGGATTTATAGGCCTTTCTAGCAATGGAGGGTTCGCGTCATATGTGGTGGTTGAAGATTATATGGTACATAAGATACCTGATAGTATGTCTTTTGAAAAAGGAGCACTCGTGGAGCCTGCTGCTGTAGCGGTATATGCGGTGCTGCAAAGTGGCCTTAAAATAGGGGAAACAGTGTTGGTGTCTGGAGCTGGTCCTATAGGATTGCTCTGTGTACAAGCTGCTCTTGCAGCAGGAGCTACCACGGTAATCGTGACCGATATCGCAGATAAGCGTTTGGAGAAAGCAAAAGCTATTGGCGCTACCCATATTATAAATGCGAAAGAGGATGGGATACCACAAAAGGTAAAGGCTATTACAGGATTGGGAGTGGATGTCTTTCTCGATTGTGCGGGGGTACAAGCGTCTTATACTAATGGGATAGAGAGTTTAAGAAATGGTGGTACGGCAGTTTTAGTGGCTTTGTTTGGAAAACCCGTGAGTACGAATGCCCTAGAGCAGGTGCTTCGAGAGATTACAATAAAAGGAATCATTGCTTATCGTAATATTTTCCCACAGGTGATCGCACTTATTGATAGTGGTCGTATGCCTGTGGAAAAGCTTGTAACGAGTAAGATAGGTCTAGATGACATCGTTGCAAAAGGATTTGAAGCTTTGGTGAATGATCCGACGGAGGTGAAAATCCTAGTTGATATACAGAAAGGTTAATACACTATAAAAGGAAAGCCCGAATTTATTCGGGCTTTCCTTTTATAGTGCAGGATGATTCATCTCAGAATCTATGCTGTATTTGCAAGGTACTTTACTTAATAATAAAAAATACTTCTAAAAATATGGAAAAATAACGATGGGCTATGCGATTAAAATACTAATTTAGCCTTGGAAATCTGACTAGGAGCATAGACCAGAATTAGGATATGTTGTTGAGTTTAGGTTTTATGCTATTTTTCTAAAAAAAGAAGTTACCATTGAAAACAAACCGATCCACTGGTAGGTGGGTCATAAAATAATTTACGTATGAAGAATATATTCGCATCACTATTGACAGCTTGCGCTTTATTGGGCGCACAGGCTTGGGCATGTACACGTGTAGTCTACAAAGGCCCTAATGGCAACATTATCACGGCTCGTAGCATGGATTGGAAAGACGATATCGCTGCCAACCTATGGGTATTTCCTCGTGGTTTGGAACGCAGTGGTGAGGTTGGGCCGCAGTCTGTAAAATGGAAGTCTAAGTATGGCTCGGTAATCGCGTCGGCTTGGGATATAGCGACCACAGATGGTTTGAACGAAAAAGGTTTGGTAGCCAATGTACTTTGGTTGGTCGAGTCTGAATATGCTAAATTTAATCCAGCAGGAAGCAAACAAGGATTGACTATATCGGCCTGGGCACAGTATGTACTAGATAATTATGCTACAGTGCAAGAAGCGGTACTTGATCTAGGGAAAGAGTCGTTTGTTGTGGTGAGTGATTATATCCCAGGAACACAAAAGTTCACGACGCTGCACTTGTCTATCTCGGATGCAACAGGTGATAACGCTATTCTAGAATATATCAACGGTAAATTGGTGATACACCATAGCCCGACCTACACCGTGATGACCAACTCTCCAGTTTTTGGTGATCAGTTGGCTTTGAACAAGTACTGGGAAGGGGTACCGGGAACTGCAATGTTGCCAGGTACTAACCGTGCAGCAGATCGTTTTGTACGCGCTTCTTATTATATTAACGCTATTCCACAGACTGAAGATACACGCATCTCGGTGGCGAGTGTGTTTTCTGTGATACGTAACTGTTCAGTTCCATTCGGGATAAGTTCTGAAGCAGAGCCTAATATATCATCTACACGTTGGAGATCTGTAGCAGATCAGAAAAACAAGGTCTACTATTTTGAAACAGTGCTTACGCCTAATACATTTTGGGTAGATCTTAAGAAATTTAATCTGGCTGAGGGAGCTAAGGCTATGATGTTAGACTTGAAAGAGTTCTCGACATTCAATGGATTGTCTAATGCTAATTTTAAAGCAGCGAAGCCTTTCCAATTTGTTGGTATCTAATCAAGAATCGTTTATCTTATAACATAATTATTAGCACAGTCAAATGATCATTAAGTCATTTTCACATCTGTTTCGGCCGTTGGTCGGTATGCTGTTGCTCTTGACACCATCCCTGTTTACAGGTTGTATCAAGAAAGCGCTGCCCAATATCGAAGCAGATATTCTATCCGTAGTATCTAAAGAGGGGGACTTTTTCGCCGAGCCGGTAATCACTAATAATGAGGTCAAGCTATTTGCAAACGATGAAAAAGTGGATGTAAAGGCGTATGCGTTTACATTTGGATTGAGTCGGGGCGCGACAAGTGTGCCTGCAAGTGGTTCGGTACAGAATTTTACAGAACCGGTGATTTATACCGTGACTTCCGAAAATGGAGAATTCAGTAAGAAATATACTGTCACGATGACCGATGAACGCGTTACTTTTATGCCGTTAGAGTATAATTTTGAGCATTACGCAATCCACGATAAGAATAAGTATACCGAGTTCTTTGGGCTGCGGGACGAACGCAGGCAAGATACCTGGGACTCGGGAAATGCGGGATTCGTATTCAGTATATCGCCGATTGCCAAAAAACAACCTGGTCTTTACCCCATGCAGTTTAGTACCACAGCACACAGTGGAGAGACAGCCGTAAAATTGGAAACAAAATCTACAGGTGCTTTTGGAGCGGGAGCGAAGAAGCCAATTGCTGCAGGTAATATATTCATCGGTGAATTTGATTCGGGAAATGTGATGGGCGACCCGTTAAACTCTACACATTTTGGACGACCTATAGAAGGGGCACCTGTATCGTTTTCAGGATTCTACCACTACACACCAGGTAAACAGGTTATAGACCACAATAGTACACCGATGCCAAATGTGAAAGATACTTGTTCGTTGGTAGCCGTGCTTTATGATGCGGACGAACTGAAGTCTAGAACTAAAGTGGACTATCTGGATGGGACAAATCTGCAGACAGAGAAGAGTATTGTTGCGACGGCAATATTGTACGATGGTATAGCGACTGCTTCGAAGGACTTTAAGGGGTTTGATATTCCGTTTAAGTACCTTAAGGTGCCTCAGGTGGAAGGATTTGCTGGAGGGAAGTATAAGTTAGCTATTGTGTTGAGCTCGAGTAAGAATGGTGATATCTTTCAGGGCGCTGTAGGAAGTGTGTTATTGGTGGATGATATTAAGATTGCGATCAAATGATGAGATATATAGTATTGCTATTAATAGGTTGTATGGGGGCTGTATCGACGTACGCGCAGGTAGGGATAGATCGCGTGATCATACATGCTGGGGTGCATATCGGTGGTGTGACACCGGCCTCTATACCACAAGAAATCCGTGAGGTAGAGAGTTATCGTCCTGTGAATCCATTTTCGATAGGTGTCGAAGTGCCTTTTTATAAGGTTAATGACAAGCTTATGATTTCTTCGGGCTTGAATCTCGTCAATAAAGGGATGAAGACAAGGGCTTTTGCAGAGAATTTTAAAGCGATGATCGAGTTTGAAAATCAGCCCATACCTGGCTTTATAGGTTACTTTACAGGTTCTGTAGCGTCTTCGTTCAATAACCTGTACCTCGAGTTGCCGGTGTCTGCTCACTATGAGCTGAATCAAAAATGGTCGCTCTTCGGTGGCTTTTCAATCGCTCGTGCATTGCACCGCTCTTTTGAAGGAGGTGTGCACAATGCGTATGTACGTCTGGGAGATCCAACGACGACTAAGATTGAGATATCAAGCGCTACATTTGACGTGTCCAAGTTAGTGAACAAGACGGATATTGGTGTTCATGTAGGAGGCGTCTATGCGATAAACCCAACATGGCAGGTACGTGGAGTGTTTAACTATGGCGTGAACAATGTTATTGATGCGCCTACGGACCATCTACCAATCAAGCTGCATAACACATTCTTTACTATTGCTGCAGGGTATGTCCTGCCGTTCAATTAGTCAAGATCGTTAAACTTTATTTGAAACGCCACTCCTTTTTTGGGGTGGCGTTTTTTGTTTTTATTTTTGATACTTGGTTGTCTTAACGTCAAAATGGTCGAAAAATGGAGACTGCGATGCTCTTTTGTGTTACCTTTGCAGCTTGATTAAAAATGAATAGTATACATGGTGAATAAAGAGAGAAACAATTTCCTGTTTTTGGTGTACCTGGCGGGATTGAGTGTAATAGGTTTTTTGGCGACAGACATGTATCTGCCTGCATTCGATAAAATGCGTATCGATTTGGATACGACTAAGAATAGTATTGGTGCCAGTTTGACGTTGTTTTTGGCGGGGTATGCAATAGCGCAGTTGCTTTGGGGGCCGCTGGCAGATAAAATTGGCAGGCCACAATCAATACTGATGGGGTTGGGAATATTTACATTGGCTTCACTTGCGATATCTTTTACCGGTGATGTGACTTTGCTGATGGTATTGCGGTTGGTCCAGGCGATAGGGGTATGTGCTGCTGCGGTAAGCTGGCAGGCGTTGGTAATCGAGTACTATCCCGCCGAGAAGACCAATAAGGTGTTTGCGACTATTATGCCTTTGGTGGCTCTATCTCCAGCATTGGCGCCTTTATTAGGAGTTTTTTTATTGGATCATTTTAGCTGGCGCTCTATTTTTATTGTTTTGGCTATTATTGCTTTACCATTGATGGCTTATACGTTTACATTAAAGTCAGGAAGACCTGCTGATGGTGACCAAACGAAGAAAAAAGGGGAGTCTTATATACAGATGTTGCAATCGAAAACCTATGTTGGAAATGTGATGATCTATGCCGTTTGTTCGGGAGCATTCTTTGCGTGGCTTACTGGGTCTCCATTCTTTTTGAAAGAATTAGGTTATACCGAAGGGCAGATAGGGTTTAGTTTTGTACCACAGACTATCGCTTTTATGTTGGGTGGGTATGGCTATAGGGCGCTGTCGGATAAGGTAGAAGGAAGACGTATTTTACCTTTCCTGTTGGTTCTTTATGCTGTTGCGGTAATTGGGGTATTGGCTGTTACGATGGCTATGACACCTACACTTGCGTGGTTATTGGTACCATTCTGTTTGATGGCACTGGCCAATGGTGCCTGTTATCCTATTGTCGTGGCCCAGGCGATGAAGCTTTTTCCTAATAGTTTGGGTAAAGCATCGGCACTACAGAATGCCTTACAGTTGGGTACGTGTTTTTTGGCAAGTGGTATTGTGTCTTTGTTCTCCAGTACCGCATTACTTACTACAGCTTTAGTGATGGTAGGTACGATACCTTTTGTGTTGATCGGTTTTAGATTGTCCAAATAGCAAAAGTATTGTAATATACAAAAAGAGAAGGCTTTCGGTATACCGAAAGCCTTCTCTTTTTGTATCCCCCTAATGATCGGGTTATTTTTTCTCGGCTACCAAGGCGTATACCATTGGGATTTTGTCGTCCAGATGGGTTATCCTGTATTTCTTGGGCTCAAACTCGATGGTCTTGTTGAAACAATCGTATGGAGAGTAGTCAAATTCATTAAATGATTTTAATTCGAGACCATTGTTGATCAGGCTGTTCAGCACTTCGCCCAGTCCGTGGTTCCAGCAGACGTAGTCCTGGCTGATATTGGCTTCCTTGTCGGCATATGTGCCTTCCTCTGACTCGATAATAGGTCCAGAGTTGAAATATCGGTAACCAATTTTATCAAAGTTGTCATCAAACATCCATATGACAGGATGAAATTCGACGAAGATGAATTTACCTCCCGGCTTTAGGAATTTAGAAATGACTTTGGCCCATTTGTCTAGGTCGGGGAGCCAGCCTATGGTACCATAACTGGTATATACGATGTCGAATGTTTCATCTAGATGATTCGGAAGGTCATAGATATCACAACAGACAAATTTGGCATCGGCATTAGTCTGCTGTGCTATTTGGCGTGCGCTGTCTATGGCTTTGTCGGATAGATCTACCCCCGTTACCATTGCGCCCAGCCGGCTCAGGGAGATGCTATCCTGTCCAAAATGACATTGTAAGTGCAGGATGGATTTTCCGTTTAGGTCACCCAATAAGTCTAGCTCGATGCTATTCAATGAGGTGTTTCCTTTCAAGAAGCCCTCCATATCGTAGAAATCGGATTTTAGGTGTGTCTCGGTTCTGTTGTTCCAAGACTGGCGGTTCACCGCCAGATAATTGTGTTCTGTGCTCATTTTACCCTTTTATGTTCTTATTATCGCCCCAAATGGCGATAACAGCAGCACAATTTACATCTTATTGAGCAATAAAGTGAAGTTGTGTTCTAAAAAAGTAGAATAGGCTACTGAGGCGTTATAAAGGACTCGTCGCTCAACGTATGTAGGAAGGCGATGATATCGGTTTTCTCTTGCGCTGTCATAGGTATTCTATTACCGTTGGCTTTTAATATGGGATCTAGATTGTCCGCCTCTAATACGCCTTCGGCCATATAATCTAATACGGCTTGGAGTGTCTTGAACTGGCCAAAGCTGCCGTAAGGGGCTGTGTATGCAATATTGCGTAGTGAAGGTACGCGAAAGCTCATATAGTCTGCAGGGATACCAGTTACCCGTCCTCGCCCTGCTTCTTCCGTGCTGGGATTTAGAGGGAATCCTATATTTCTAAAGCTTTGATCGGTAAAGAGCTCGCCGCTGTGGCAACTGGCACATTTGCTCTTGAATAGCTTATAACCACGCGCTTCAATGGCGCTAAATTGCAGGCCTTCGTTGCGCTTTATCCTGTCGTATTTGCTATTGGTCGATAGTAGCGTGTATTCGTATTGGGCGATACTTTTATATATTCTATCGGGGGTGATTTCACTATCACCAAAGGCTTGGCGGAATAGTATCTGGTAGGCTTGGTCTTTGCTGATTTTTCCTATGGCCTCTAATATAGATGAATTCATCTCTTCGTGGGTAATGATGGGTACCAAGGGTTGCTTCTCTAATTCGCGCTTGTTGCCGTCCCAATTGTAGTGTTTTATAAAAGCGAGGTTCTGTAGGGGTGGGGTGTTACGTAGACCTACACGGCCATAGATACCTATGGCTTGCGGATGACTGTCGGCAAAGGCATTTGCCTGTTGATGGCAGCTGGCACAGGAAATGGTGTTGTTACCGCTTAGTTTTTTTTCGTGAAATAGCTTTTTGCCTAGTTCGACGCCGTATAAGGTAGGTGGGTTGCGGTGTACCGCCTCGTTCAATGAAGGGAAGTCCTGAGGGATAGCGAGCTGTATTTCGGGATTATCGATGTTGAGATTCTCTTCTGCGTCTTCGCGACTACAGGCCAATGCAAATACAATCAAGGATAGAAAGAGAATGCTGATCGTTGGTTTCATAAGCTAAAGCGTAAAAGTGGGCCGCGCTATAGGTGCTATAGGCGACCCGAGGTGTTTGTGTGATTTAGTTTTTTACACTGATGACGGAGAACATGCCCACATTGTCAGTCTTACCATTGCCACCCAGATTGTCGACAAACTCGACCATTCCATCCGCAGTGTGGATGCTTGGTGTGGCATTGCCAGGTCCTAATTTTATTGTGTTTGTCTTCCCGCTTAATAATTTATCAAAGTCTGCTTTGATGGTGATCATAGGTGAACCTTTACCCACTACAGCTGTTTCAGTAAGAGAAAGGGTAATATCTCTATACGCATTTACGCCTGGTATATAGGTTGAAGGATCGTCCTCTGTGCCGTCCAACGTACTACCTGTGTGGATAGATAGTTTCTTTTTGTCGGTGTCGTAAAATCCTTCAATTTTCGTAAAGCGATATCCTGTACCCCATTCCCACATCATCCAGGTGTCATTGGCACCTGCTGTTGCGTAGAAGTTTGGAAAACGTATTTCATCCAATGTATTTAATTCTTGTTTGACACCTAGTCCAAATTTCAACTGCTTGTAGTCGCCCGTAGGTATATTGGATAATACATAGTCTAGGGTAGCTGCCTTAGAATGATCGATGACGGTAGCGCCTTTGTCGAGGTCATTGATGTTGTAGGGAACCTCTTGTCCATCTGTTTTTACTAAACGGATATTGCTAATGACATACTTTAGTTCGGAGAACTGATGTGTCTGTCCGTTAGCTGATGTATTGATGGTAGCCTGAGTGGAATTGGCATCGCCAAGAATGATGGTTTTATCTTTGAATGTGTTGTTGAAATGCAAGGTGACCTTGTTTGCAACTGGTTCGCTTTTTTCACAAGATGTCAATGCTACCGCTAGTGCCGATGCGAATAGGATGTTTGTTAAGTTTTTCATTTGTTATTTATTTTAGTTTGTTTTTAAAAATTGCATTTTAAGGATGTAAATATGTTTCTACCCATTCTTGGGATGTTGCCCCAATCGGCGTAGGTGCTGTAGTAAGCGTTCAATATATTCTCTGCCCCGGCCTGCAAGGTTAGATTGACTTTGCGTATCGGTAGGGTGTAGTCTGCCGATAGATTCCAGATTTGGTAGGCCGGTGTTTTATCTTCACCGTACTCCGGGCTATAATCACGTTGTATGGCATCTCCGTTTATAGAGGTTTGTATACCAAATTGTTTATGTTGGTATTGTAAACTAGATTGGTAGCTCAATGGACGGATAAAAGGCAGGTTGCCTCCGCGGCTATCGGTAGCACGAGCATAGGTAAGGGAGCCTTTCCAGTGAAGAGTGGGAAGGATATCGTAGTGGCCACTCAAGGCCAGGTTGAAGATATTAGCATGATCTAGCGCTGTGTATCCCTTGACGCCCACGGACTGGTAATTCATGGGGCTACCCATGCTTAGTATCTTGCCTACGATATAATCCTGAATATAGAAGTAGTTCACTTTGGTCTGTATACCCAAGCGATCTGTTTTGTAACCTACGCTGGCGTTGGTTTCGTAGGACACTTCATTCTTAAGGTTTGGATTTCCGATGTAATCGTAGCGGTCAAAGCTATTATAGATGTAATAACCGTATGCTTCGGATATGGAAGGTGCCCGATGACCGTAACCTACACCAGCGCTGAAATCGAAACGGTCTATACTCATGTGGTAACTGCTATGTAGCCCCGGTAATAGTCTTGTTTTTTCTTGTGGAGCGCCCGGATGGAATATCCAGTTGAATTCTACATACTTGGAGTAGTTGTAATTGACACCGAGAGAACCTCCGACTATGATATGGCTGCGCGCAGAAAGATTCCATGAGTTATTGTTGGAAAGACCAGCAAAACGGGTGGTAACCCATGGCCAGCTGTAGGCAAACATGGTTCTGTTGCTGCGATCCTGTGGATACATACGCATTTCGGCAATAGAGAGGTTGTCGTAGGCATTGAGCTGTATTTCGGAGCTGTAATCTCCTCGTTGAAGCGCTATTTTTGATAATAGACCATAAGTGGTGCTCCAACCGGGCATATCCATATGCACTAGATTTTCAGGGCGTGTTGTATCATCCATATAGTGCTCGATGGCATTATAGTAGATTTTGGTATCCCAGAACTGCACTAGGCTTTCTTCAAAAAGCTGTTTGTAAGATGCCGAGGTAATCAGTGCGCGTGATAGCCACAAATCCATAGGTAGAGCGGGAAAGCCTACGTCCTTAGCCTTGTCATAAATAGCATCGACACGCAATGCAGAACGCTCTCCTGTTTTGAAAGCTAAACCTAAGGAGCTATTGAATTTGTTGAACTGGGAATGCTTTACTTCTTTATTATTACCATCATAATAGTTTTTAGCATTACGGAAGGATATGCTACCATCGGCAGCAAACTTCTGCCCGGAATAGGAGAGGTCGGCGAGGTTGAAGTATTGTTTGTTGTTGAACTCGAACCCAGTTTGATAGTTGCCACTCATCTTTTTGTCAAGGCCGAATGCGGTGTTCTTGCGTTGCAGGTCGATGCTTCCGGCGACAGTAGCTCCATGTAGATTGCCTTCTTGTCCAGATTTGATCGCTATGGTTGATAAATTATTGGTCTCTACATAGGAGGTAATCGGATCCATTTTGTCGGTACAGGCTCCGAATACATGCATTCCGTCTATCGTGACGGAGGAGCGCTCAGAGCTCATATTATTGAGCATAGGTTCCCAGGCGTAGGCACCGCGTTTGATAAAGCTGATGCTTTGTGAAGAAGCGAGAAATTCGTCTACGGAAACGGCAAGCTTCATATCTGTTTTTATCTTCTTCTTGCCCTTTGCACTTACGCTGACTTCTTGCAATAATTTGGTTGTGTCTTTTTGTACAATTGTACTTTGAGCATACAGGTTGGGTACGCTTAATAAGACGGTTATAGCAATATATATCCACTTCATAGTTTTAGAATAAGATGTCAATATGTAGTTCGCTCTTTACACCTGCTACACCTGGAGTAAAATCGTCGGGCACTACGGTACCTTTGATGATGCGCCCCTGCTGGTTAAGGAGAATGAAGTTTAAGGTCCAATTGCCGGTCATGGTATAATTGACCACACCGTGGTATAGTCCGTCTGCGCCTGGCAGTAGGTCTTTATTATTAGGAGAAGAGTGATTGCCCATGGATGGTTCTGGCATTCTGGGGTCTAATTCTAGGGTGTAGCCTTCTGCTTGGCTGTAGAAAGCCAGTGTGGAACCAGTAGTGGGTTTATTAAGTTTGTATATGCCTGCAACAAGGTCGTTCTCGGCTACCTTGGGCTTCTGGGGTGCTACTAGTGCAATAATATACTGCTCTCTATCGCTACCTATAAAGCTGGTCATATTCAGGTTTTTGTTGCTTTGTTTCTGTACCGTTACGTTTTGTATGCTGTTGTGCTGTTGCTGGTCTGCCATAAAGCCAAATTGGAGGTCCCAGCGTGTCATTTCGCTGCTTTCGTCTGTAAATACGATATAGCCTTCGAAGTAGTCATTGTCTGCTTTGTACGTGAGCTGATGAAGGTGTGGGCAAGTGGATGTTTGCTCATCTAGGCCGGTTTGGATCGGAAGGAGTGTCGCTTCGGATACTCGAGGCTGTCCCTGACTGCTAATCTTGAGACGAACTTCGTTGTAGCCTTTGTATAGTTTACCTCCCAGTGCCTCGACACGAAGGGTGTAGGGGCCGTTTTGAATGGTGGCGACCTCTTCGAATTGAGTCCGTTACAGACTGAAGGTGTTTATCTCTGCCTAAAACTCTGTTATCTCTTTAAAACATCTGTTAAGTGCAAAGAAAAACACTGTTAGAAAAAGTATAATTTTTTCCATTAGAATATTTTTAATCATTTTTTTTCTTTCCGGATTGTTGTACAGACCGTTATAGAGGTGCTATTCAACGAATACGGAAGCTTTAATAGATAATTTTGGAATCAGGTATATATACAGCTACAATGTGAGGCTTGCTGTTGTTTTAATACAGGTCAGGTACCTATTGCAAGAGTAACATAAGTACATGGTCGCGTAATGCCAGCATGGCCTACATGAAAACAGTATTACCTGGAAAGAAAGGTTCGATTAAGCAATCGGGGGACGGAATATCGAAGTACGGTATGTAAAAGCGTAGTTGTTCAAATAAGGTGAGAAGGTGTTTTGTGGATGTTCTTCAGCTTGGGGCTGAGATTGAAAAACCGTGTAGTCTTTGTGTACGTAGAGTGCACTGTATTCATACACGACAAGATTCTTTTTGGTTTCTTGTTTTTCTTTCTCTCTTATTTTTTTCATGAGTACACATTGGCCATTACAATGCAATTGAGGACGGTCTTTGTTAATACATTTGGCCAGGTACTCCGGTAGGTGTATCTGATATTCCATAGCCATGATACTGCGATAGAAAGATTGCAGTGTCAGCGCAGCTAGTAGAATGTATGTACAAAAAAGTCTCAAAATAGTATTTAGCTTTTGTGCTTGTCAATGTGCCCCAAATCTACGGAAAGAATTTTATAAAAAGGAAGGATTGAAGGGAAGTTTAATGCAATTATGTTTTATTTAGAACTGATTTATGTAAGTTTGGTGTTTAACTGAGTTAAATTGGTCCGATGTATATTGAATCTTTAAATCCTGCCTACTATTTGGAACTTGTGGAGGCTAATTCTCAACTTCCTTATTCGTTATTATTGCTAGCTGATGAGACCCGCTATGCGATAGATAAGTATGTTTTTGATAGTAATGTATACGTGCTAAGGGATGGCGCGGATGAACTCGCTGTATTTTGCTTGTATCAGATAGATGAGAGCATACTGGAAATAAAGAATATTGCGGTACGTAGTGAACTGCAGGGGAAGGGTATAGGTACTTTATTAATCAAGGAAATCGTGCAAATAGCCCGATCGCAAGGCTATGAAGAGCTTATTGTCGGCACGGCAGACTGTGGTGTAGACCAGATCCGGTTCTATGAACGTAATGGTTTTGTTAAGTATGGAATAAAGAAAGACTTCTTTATCGAAAACTATGAACAACCTATAGTTGAAAATGGTGTACAGCTACGGGATATGGTCATGTTGCGGATGGATTTATGAATACCAGAAGAACAGGATTAACTGTTGGACTTGGTTAGGCTCAATAAAAATATAGTTGACACGATACATAAGCTTCCGATCCAATCGATTAACGAGAAAGGAATCTGCAGCCACAAGACAGCTACGATAGTTGCCGATAGCGGCTCCGCTGAGGCGAGTAAGCTTGATTTTTGGGCACCAATCTGTTTGACGGCAGTGAGGTACGCATAAAACGGAATAAGGGTTCCTAAAACAATGATAAAAGCGATGTAGGAATAGGTGTAGGCATCCCAGATGCCTTCTACATCCCAGGGTGCTTTGAAAAATGATAATATAAGCCCACCGATGAGCATGGCCCAGCCAATCACTAAAGCTGAATTATGTCTATGGAGTAGGCGTAGTGGATATATCGTATAGAAAGCTAGCGCTAGGGCGGAGGCTATACCTAGGAAAAGGGCAGTGTTGGAAATGGCCAATGTGCTGGGGTCACCGTGCGTAACCAATAGAAAGGTGCCGAGTACAGCCAGAAATATTGCAAGGTACTCTATTGGTGCGGGAAGTCGCCTGTTTTTTACTGCAAAATATATAGCAATGAAAATAGGGCCTAGGTATTGTAAAACGGTAGCGGTGGCTGCATTAGATTGTTTTACAGCGGCAAAATACGTATACTGCACAGCCAGCATTCCGAGAATACTGAATACGAATAGTTGGCCTCTGTCTTTTTTGTCTCTCCATATGGCTCCGATATTCTCCTTTTTTAAGATGGAAAACAGCAAGAAGAGTATACCTGCAGATAGCATTCGGACGGAAATAAGCCACTCGACATTGATAGCACGTTGCTCAAATAGAAATTGTCCAAATGTGCCAGAAACTCCCCATAGCGTAGCTGCTGTGATCGCTAGTACAAATCCCTTAAAATTAGTCGATGTCGCCATATAGTTGATAAAAGTCGAGCATATGCTCTTGTTTTTGTGTTGTCGCACAAAAATAGATTATACCAACGGTGTTTTTTAATTAATTTTGGGTGTATTTGTGCAATTTTGTTTCATTTGTTACGTAATTATGGAAATATTGGATAAACTGGATATTGCAATTTTGAAGATATTGCAGCAAGATAATTTTACCCCACAACGTGATATTGGACAACAGGTCGGGTTGTCTGCGGCTGCTGTACAGCGAAGGATGAAGCGAATGAAGGAAGAGGGAATTATACAACGTAATATCAGCGTGGTGAATAGAGAGAAGATAGGAAGGCCTATTACGTTATTTGTTGAGGTGATTATGGAAAGTGAAAAAGCGGAGTATATCGATACAACGAAAGCGATATTCAGAGCCACACCAGAAGTTCAGCAATGTTATTATGTGACAGGAGATGCTGATTTTGTATTGATAATTGTGGTTCCTTCGATGCATGATTATGAGTTGCTCACGAGAAGGATTTTCTTTGGTAATGACAATATAAAACACTTTAGGACAATGGTCGCGATGGATTTAGTGAAAGTAGGATTAGATGTATCGTTGGATACGATATTACCCTAGAAGAGGAGTTAATGGTATGTGTTTTGCTACTAATATAGTATAAACATAAAATAGAAAGATGTATGCAAGACCATAAACTCGCTGTACTGATAGATGCCGATAATGTTCCTTATGCGAATATTAAGGAGATGCTCGAAGAGATATCTAAAAGTGGTACTCCTACCGTAAAACGCATATATGGGGACTGGACAAAGCCTCATCTTTCGGGATGGAAAAATGTACTGCTGGATAATGCTATCACCCCAATACAACAATATAGTTATACTACAGGAAAGAACTCCTCGGACAGTGCGTTGATCATTGATGCTATGGACATCTTGTATTCTGAAAAAGTAAATGGTTTCTGTATCGTGTCCAGTGATAGCGATTTTACACGGTTGGCGACACGGCTTCGAGAAGCTGGGATGTTGGTCATTGGATTAGGGGAACGCAAGACACCGAAGCCTTTTATTGCAGCCTGTAATAAGTTTATTTATCTGGAGATTCTGAAGTCTGTAGAGAAAGAAGAGGGTGTTAAGGTGGCCGTCAAGTCTGTTGTAAAAGAAAACGGGAAGCCGACAGAGAAAGCTATAGATAAGGTCGACAAGAAGACAGTGACGCTTATTGTGAACAGCGTGGATGATCTGGCTGATGAAACAGGTTGGACTTTCTTAGGTTCCCTTGGTAGCTTTATTTCTAAGAAGAAACCTGACTTTGATCCTCGAAATTATGGTTTCAATAAATTGTATGATTTAATTAAATACATTAATAAGTTTGAAATTGACGAGCGGGATTCCGGAGGGCATAAACATGTTAAACATATTTACTTGAGACTGAAGTAGTCTAGTGTTGTTGATTGTTATACAAAAAAAGGATAGATCATAATGCTCTATCCTTTTTAAGAAAGTATTGTTGTAATATATTATGCTAATTGCACGTTAACTGCATTGATACCTCTTTGAGTTCTTTCTGTATCGAAAGTTACAACGTCACCTTCAGATACTTGGTTTTTTAGAGCAGATACGTGTACGAATACATCTGCACTTCCATCTTCTGGAGTAATAAAACCAAATCCTTTAGTTTCATTGAAAAATTTAATTTTGCCTTTGTTCATTATATTTTTTTTAAAGTATGGCAAGATAAGTAAAAAAATGGTAAATAATGGCAAAAAAAAATACTCTAGAGTACTCTAGAGTATTTTGTACGCCCATCAGGATTCGAACCTGAGACCGACGGTTTAGAAAACCGTTGCTCTATCCAGCTGAGCTATGGGCGCCTCGCTTTCAACGCAACAAAAGTAGGCTTTTGGATGTGAAATACAAAATTATTGTTCTTTTTTTTATCTCTTAGATAATAACTGCTTGCTCTACAGTTGTATAATTTTTTTAAAATCTTAATCTAGGTTAAGAATGGGGCTATTTCTTGTATTTACCTTTGTATTATCAAGAACAAATAAGGATAAAAACAGTTTATTATATTAACAAGTTATAAAAAATAGTATTATGGCAACATGGAATTTAGATAAGGCGCACAGTGAAATTGAGTTTAAAGTACGTCATATGATGATCTCTTCAGTAAAGGGGCAGTTTAAAGACTTTGAAGTATCTATCAATAGTGAATCGGATGATATTTCAAAAGGAGTGGTTACTGTAAAGATTGATGCGAGTTCAATTGACACTAAAAATGAGCAAAGGGATCAACATTTGAAAGGAGGAGATTTTTTTGACTCAGAGAAATATCCAGATATTACGTTTGTTTCAACATCCGTAGTTGGGGATGTCCAGGATGAGTTCAAGATCCATGGTGATTTGACCGTAAAAGGAATAACAAAGCCTATCGTAATCAAAGCAGAGTTTGGTGGTATGGCAAAAGATCCTTGGGGTAATGATAAGGTAGGGTACACCGTAAAGGGAGCAATCAATCGTTCCGAATTTGGTCTTACTTGGAATGCTGCATTGGAAACTGGAGGCGTAATGGTGTCTGAAGAGGTTAAGTTTGAAGGCGAATTGCAGTTTGTAAAAAGTTAATAATCAGGGTTTATTGGTTTGCTGATGCGTTTTTTTGAAATAAATTTTGCAAATCAACCTAGAATTTCTACTTTTGTGGCGGAGAGCTGGCAGAGTGGTCGAATGCGGCGGTCTTGAAAACCGTTAACTGTCACAGGTTCGGGGGTTCGAATCCCTCGCTCTCCGCAGAAAAACCTTCATCGAAAGATGGAGGTTTTTTGCGTTTAGAGGGATGAGGCCCCCAGGGTCCGATTCTGGAAGGTTTAAGCTTTGAGTTTGGAGAGCGAGGGACGAAAATCGGGGGAGAATATTATCTCTGACTTTCTATAGTCTGGTCAAGTCCCCTGAAGTCCCCTCAAGTCGCCTTAAGTCCGCTTAAGCTTCGGTATAGATGGCCTATAGCCAGTATTACTCTCGATATTATCGCTTTACTTGGTCTAGTCATTGGAGATTTTTCTTACTATGCATATTTAGGAAATTCTCTTGTCTAGGGATTAAATGGTATAGGTTCTTTTACGGTCGGAAATATTTCAATAAAGGAGGATGCTTTTTTATTGACTATTAATTTGCAATTTTGCGATATGAAAATTAGTTTGTTGTGTATCGGAAAGACCGACGATAAGTTTATTCAAGAGGGAATTGATAAATACCTCAAAAGACTTAAACATTATATCACATTTAACATTTCGATATTGCCTGATGTGAAAAATGTAAAGAATATGTCAGTTGCTCAGCAGATGGACAAGGAGGCTGATTTTTTCTTGAAAAACCTGACGAATACAGATTTTGTGGTGCTACTAGATGAAAAGGGCAAGGAATTTAGATCGGTAGAGTTTGCGGACTACCTGCAACAAAAAATGGTGACGAGTGTGCAACATGTTGTTTTTTTAATCGGAGGCCCTTATGGATTCGATAAAAGGGTTAAGGAAAGGGCAAATGCACAGATGTCGCTATCTAAGCTTACGTTTTCGCATCAGATGGTGCGTTTGTTTTTCGTCGAGCAGGTTTACAGGGCATTTACTATTATGAAGGGAGAACCTTATCATCATGAATAATTTGTGAAATTTATTTATTTTTTGCATCATTGATATATAAAAGGAGGTTAGTATGAATATGGATAAGTATAAAAGGGATTACAGATTCAAGAGTGATGAAGGAGCTGACAGCGGAAAAGGCCTTAAATGGTTGATTATAATAGGAGGGTTAGCTGTGGTGGCATTGGCCTATTTTATTGGTTAAAATGAGAAGAAATTTTTCTGGTTTTGTGCTAAAGTTGTTTTATTGATATACAATAAATAAGGCGATATTTGGGATATCGCCTTATAATCACACTAACTATAAAATGGAGCGCCTAGAAAAGGAGCTTCAAGTTTGAGAATCAACTCCATGTACAAATGAAGCCGATTTCGTTGTTATAAAATTATAAATCATTTTTAGAATAATCAAGCTTTTTTGAAAATAAAAATGATCAGAGAAAAAGTTAACTATTGGGCATTTTTTTGTAAACTTCCCAAGCTACTTGGTCTGTTTTGAAAGTCAATTGCTCAACCAATAATTCTTTACAATTTATCAATCTGAAAACTTCTTCTTTTTCAAGTGTATTTTCGCTTGCAAAATCCATTGCTTTCTCCTTTAACGGGATATCTAAAGGCCCTAGTGCTTTAACTAGATAATATACAGATATGATTTGACTGTTATTGAAACTGGACTTTTCGAAGAAGTCTGTTGTGTATAGATGTTGAAGGATTTCAATTTCTAGATTACACTCCTCCATAAACTCCCGCTTTAGAGCATCTGATAGCCCCTCCCCATATTCTAAGCCCCCTCCAGGGAATTTTGTAAAGGAAACACTCTGTGTACGTTCGTCACTGACTAAGACTCGATTCTGTGCGTCAATCAATATCCCATACACTCTTACATTGAACAGGTACATAGTTATTTATTGCTTTTAGATGTTAAATTGCTTCAAAACCATTTTCTACAGCCATATCATCAATAAATAGGATAGAGTAGTGGCGAGGCAGAAACCAAGCTACGGTATTCCCTATTTGTTGAAAATCTTGTTCGTTCGCGAATTGGGCAGGTGTAAAATTGAAAACTAAATCCTGTTTGACCTGAGCTTCATCTTCAAAGTTTCGAGCAATGAGCATGGTCTTAGGTACGCTGACTCCCGCATGTTGCAAGAATTCTCTAAGTTGTTTACGGATATATTTTGGAAGGATATTGTCGGAGGGTTGGCCTATAAGTATCTTTTCGTCGCTGCCGATCACTACATTTTCTTTGTGAACGGAAAAGATACTATCATCACTGTAGAAGGTATCATTCAATTCGAAGTTGGCAATATCACCATAAGTGAATATCCAATCAGGTTGAGTGTTCTGTGCATTGATCACTATACCGAAACCTTGTAGCAATAAGGTCGGTAATTGTTTGCTGATTACGAAGGCCTGAAAGTTTTCATTTGCATGGACTGTTTCTAATTGTACATAGGGAAACCCATCACTTGCTATCACTACTTCAGGTGCGCCTAGCTTGAGATTTGCATCTGCTATATTGTCTAAAAACGTTGCCACCCAGTTTTGATCGCGCTCATTAATTGGAGTCTGAATCAAAGCATTGATTAGTACTGTTTTTTCTAAGTCACCTAAACCGTTTTCGGCGCTTTCCACACTGTTTTTTAAAGTCATTAATGTATGTGTTATTACGTTAAAGTTGCGTTTAAAAGTACATAATTAATAACGTATATTCTAAAATCTCTTTGAAATTAATATAATAATTGGGGTTATTGACGGTCGGTGGAAAGCTAACGAAGAAGGGGGGGATTAAGTGTATAATGCTATGGATTAAGGACTACGTTGTGATGCTATTTGTGTAAGTCTATCTGGCAGTGGGGGAAAGTGATTAATATAATTAATACTTATATTGTAAGAAGTAAAATTGCTACTTTTGTTGAAACAGAACATTAAATTAATGATGAACACAGATTTGAAAGTCTCCGTAGATTTATCGAACTCTAAATTAAGTTTTGATGATTTTCGTCAAATTATTAAGAAGGACTATGAGTTTGCGGTGCAGAGTAGAATAGTGAGTTTGTTGGGGCGTAAAGAGGTGCTGACAGGTAAAGCTAAGTTTGGGATTTTTGGAGATGGTAAAGAGTTGGCTCAGATAGCACTAGCTAAGGTTTTTGAACCTGGAGATTGGCGCTCTGGTTATTATAGAGATCAGACTTTTGCTTTTGTATCTGGAATAAGTACGGTGTATCATTTTTTCTCACAATTGTATGCTAATCCTGATATTGAAGCCGATACATCCTCTGGTGGGCGCCAAATGGTCGCGCACTTCTCTACTGGTTTATTGGATGAAGAGGGGAACTGGAAAGATCAGACTATATTAAAGAACTCTTTTTCTGATATATCAACTACGGGAGGGCAAATGGCCCGGACGATGGGACTGGGATTGGCTTCGAAAATGTATCGGAATAATAAGGATTTATCTTATCTAAAGTATTTTTCTAAGAATGGGAATGAGGTTGCGTTCTGTAATATTGGAAATGCAGCTACTTCGGAAGGAGTATTTTGGGAAGTGATAAATGCAGCTGGTGTACATCAAATCCCTGCTGTAATATCTATTTGGGATGACGGTTACGGTATTTCGGTACCTAATGAAGTGCAGACTACAAAAGGAGATATTTCAGAGGTGTTGAAGGGATTTCAACGGGATGAAAATGGGAATGGATTTGAAATCTTTAAGGTAAAAGGATGGGATTATGCTGGTCTTTGTGAGACGTACGAGAAGGTTGCAAAAATTGCTCGTGAGGAACATATTCCATGTATAGTACATGTCACTGAACTGACACAGCCGCAGGGGCATTCGTCCTCTGGGTCGCATGAGCGTTATAAGACGAAAGAACGGTTACAATGGGAGGTCGATCATGATTGTAATACAAAAATGCGCCAATGGATGTTGGATGCTGGGATAGCTACAGAAGAAGAATTGGCCGAAATAGAGGATACAGCGAGAGATTTTGTACGAATTGAGCAGCGCAGAGCTTGGTCCGATTACCGGAAGATGTTGCAAAGTGAACTCGAAGAGGCGGTTTCGTTGCTTTCAGAAATCAATGAAGAGGTTGTTGAGTTGCCTTTAAAAATCTTACTTAGCTCTTCGGAAGCATCTCTAAGAGAGGTATATTCGACAGTGAGACAGGTGTTACGTGAATTACGCTTTAAAGAGTCTCCTCAGAAACAGGCATTGTTGATCTGGTATAAGGAAAAGCAAAAGCTTAACGAAGATAGATATAACAGTTCGCTTTATGTGGAGTCGGATAATAGTCCGCTGCATGTTGATGTTGTGGAAGCTGCATATAGTGAAAATGCGGCTATAGTCGATGGTCGAGAAGTATTGAATGCTTGTTTTGAAGCCAATTTTACGAAGGACGAGCGAGTATTGGCTTTTGGTGAAGATGTAGGAAAGATAGGTGACGTAAATCAGGGGTTTGCAGGATTGCAGGATAAATTTGGTGATATGCGGGTCTTCGATACAGGGATTCGTGAGTCGGCTATCATAGGTAAAGGTATCGGTCTCGCTGTGAGAGGGCTCCGTCCGATTGCAGAGATTCAATATTTGGATTACTTAATATATGCGCTACCTGTGCTAAGTGACGATCTGGCTTCTTTGGGATATCGCACCAAAGGGCAGCAAAAGGCTCCTGTGATCATACGTACTAGGGGACATCGTCTGGAGGGAATATGGCATTCGGGCTCGCCAATGACGGTGCTGCTGGGGGCTTTGCGCGGAATTCATATCTGTGTGCCTCGTAATATGACTCAAGCAGCAGGTATGTACAATACTTTGTTGAAATCGGATGACCCTGCTTTGGTGATAGAATGTCTGAATGGATATCGTCTAAAAGAGAAGATGCCTGATAATGTTGGAGATTTTACGGTACCATTAGGAATCGCTGAAATAGTGAGGGAGGGAACTGATGTTACCGTGGTGTCGTATGGATCGACTTTGAGATTGGTGCAGGAAGCGGCATTGGAATTAGATAAAATCGGAATATCCATAGAAATTGTTGACATACAGTGTTTGCAACCATTTGACCGAACGCACGTGTGCGCAACCTCTTTGCAGAAGACTAGCCGTCTATTAGTGGTTGATGAAGATGTACCTGGAGGTGCTAGTGCTTTTATATTGCAACAGATTTTGGAGGAACAAAAGGGGTATTATCATTTGGATAGCCAGCCCTTGACTTTGAGTGCAAAGGCTCATCGTCCGCCGTATGGGTCTGATGGAGATTATTTTACCAAACCTTCAGTAGATGATATTATTGAATCTGTATATGAGATTATGAATGATGTTAACCCTCAACAATTTCCAGGTTTGTTTTAAAACGGCTTTATTTGCGAGATACTATGGGGCATAGTTGTCCTTTTATATATTATTCAAATTGAGAAGCGGCGCCTATAAGCGCTGCTTTTTCTTCATATATACCGATAGAGATGTTGAAATCCTTGAAGTAATCACCCTGATTGATGATGTCCCAAGCTTTTGCGATGTTGCCTCCTATAATATAGTTGTTGCAGGATTCTACGCTGCTAAAATACTGAAGGAACTGATAGAGATGTGTTCTGTATTCAGCAATTAATAAGTGGAAGCTGTCGGAGGTATTATACTTTTCTATTATTTCTTTCAACCCGTTTTCTTTGTGTCCAGTGATTTCTTCAAATCTGCGGGTGAACCAACGTGTCACGAGGTATTCTTCAAAAATACCTTCTTTATAAGGGGTGTCCCATAGGTCGGCATCTATGGCCTTATCTCCTTGCTGCCATATTGCACTACCTAGACCAGTGCCCAGGGTGATGCCTAGAATCTTTTTTTCATTATGGCGTCCGGCGGCAAATATTTCTCCCTGTAGAAATGCTGCTGCATCATTGATGTAACGTATCTCTAGCGTAGGTGTGGTGAGTGTATCGCGTAGACCTGCGGTGATGTCGAGTTGGTAAAGTGCGTCGTATTTATTTTGACCTTTCATCATAGAAATGCCGTTCTCATAGTCAAAAGGTCCTGGCATAGCGATGCCGATCTGATTGATCGATAGCCCCAAAAGCGCTATAGATTCGTTCATAGCACTTCCCCATGATAGAAAAATCGATTTAGCATTTTGAGCTGAATTTATCGGTTTTCTCACAATTGTTTCTGAAAGAATTGACCATGTATCGCTTGCAACGATAGCGGAGGTAATGTGTGTACCTCCGATATCACAAGCTAAAATATATTTAGACTTACTTTTTGACATTTAGATATGCGTTATGTTTTAATAGATGATCTGCAATAACAAGGGCTGCCATGGCCTCTACAATAATAACAGCTCGAGGAACTACACAAGGATCGTGTCTTCCTTTGCCCGAAATAACGGTTTCTTCACCGGCTTCGTTTAGCGTCGGTTGGTCACGCATGATGGTAGCGACGGGCTTAAATGCAACATTGAATGTTACATCCATTCCGTTTGATATACCACCTTGTATACCACCGGAATAGTTGGTTCGGGTGATTGTTCTTGACCCTTCTTTTGAGAAGATATCGTTATGTTCTGAACCTTTGTATTTAGAACCTTCAAATCCAGAACCGTACTCAAAACCATGTACAGCGTTGATTCCCATCATTGCTTTAGCAAGATCGGCATGTAACTTATCAAATACGGGTTCGCCTAATCCGACAGGGAGATTACGGATGACAGTAGAGATACGTCCACCTACGGTATCTCCTGCCTTACGTATACCATCGATGTAGGTAATCATCTCGGTGGCAGTAGCAGGGTCGGCACAACGGACTATATTGTCTTCGCGGAGTTCTAAAAGACGGGTTAGATCTGCTGTATCTAAGTTGGGAGATGTTATACTGCCGACTCCGGATACATGCGCAAAAATCTCAATCCCTTGTTGTTTGAGAAATAGCTTGGCAATAGCTCCTGCAGCTACCCGCGCGGCAGTTTCTCTTGCAGATGAGCGCCCACCACCACGATAATCCCGTATACCGTATTTCATTTGGTACGTATAGTCCGCATGGGAGGGACGAAATTTGTCACTGATGTGGGAGTAGTCCTTTGATCGTTGGTCTTCATTGGGAATTACAATTGCGATAGGTGTTCCTGTCGATTTGCCTTCGAAGACGCCAGATAATAGTTGTGCAGTATCACTTTCCTTACGTTGTGTGGTAATCTTGGATTGCCCAGGACGCCTCTTATCTAGTTCGGACTGGATAAACGCTTCGTCTATTGTGATGTTTGAGGGACATCCATCTAAGATGACACCTATTGCTGCACCATGGGATTCACCAAACGTCGTTATCCTGAATAAATCACCAAATGAATTTCCTGCCATAATTTAATAATTGTGGTAAATATATTAAATCGTCTATACTTTAGCTAAAAATATAGACGATATATCAATAAATGTTTAGGATATAGTAAATCCTTGCTCGCGTAGGTCATCCCAAAATGTAGGATAAGATTTTTCTACAACTTGAGGTTCTACTATTCGAATTTGCTTAAATACTAGAGCAAGTGGAGCGAAAGCCATAGCCATGCGGTGATCTTCATAGGTTTCGATCGCAATCTCACCTGGGTCATCAACATACTCGCTGTAGAGATGGTAGGTGGTTCCATCTTCTTCAAGCCGTGCGCCATATTTTGCAATTTCTTTCTGTAGCGCGGCAATTCGGTCAGTTTCTTTAATTTTTAAGGTCTCTAGACCGGTGAATGAAACATTGCGTTTTAGTGCTGATGCTACTACAACGACTGTCTGCGCAAGGTCTGGGCATGATTTGAAATCAAATAGTTCCTTTTGAGAAGTGACTTCGACCTTTTCGAGATAGATCGAATTATCTTCAAATGTAGTCTTTACACCGAAATGCGTCATGATTTCAGCAATTGCTATATCACCTTGTAGGCTTGAGCGCTTGAGCCCAGGTAATCTGATTGCGCCTTTTTCTGATAAAGCAACCATTGCGTACCAATAGGAGGCCGCACTCCAGTCTGGCTCAATATATAATGTGCTTGGTATAGCGTTTTGTGGTGCGATATAGATGCTATTGTCTGTCCAGGTGTGCTGTATTCCAACTTCCCTCAACATATCCAAAGTCATCGTGACATAAGGCTTTGATGTTAGCTCGCCCTGGATATCAAGTCTTAGTCCCTGCTTTAAAGCGGAAGCTATTAAAAGTAGGGAGGATATGTATTGACTGCTGATATCTCCTTTTATAGTTACACTCGTAGCCGATTGCGCTAATGGTCCATGTATATGTAGTGGAGGGTAGCCTGATACCTGTGTGTATTCGATAGTTGTGCCTAAGCTGTTCAGAGCGTCTACAAGGATGCCTATCGGGCGCTGCTGCATCCGCTTAGTCCCTGTTAGTGTAAAGTCGCCTGGTAATAAGTTGAGATAAGAAGTCAGGAAGCGCATAGCTGTGCCAGCAGGGCCGATATCTATGGTTTTTGACGTATCACTATCTTGGTGGGCCGTTTTCAAGGCGTTGGTTAATAATACGGTATCATCCGCTTGGGAAAGGTTTTTTATTTCAACCTTTCCCTTACTGATGGCTTGTATTATGAGTGCTCGGTTGCTCTCTGATTTAGAACCAGTGAGCTGTACCGTGCCGCTTATTTGTCGCGTAGAATGAGTGAGCTTGATGCTTGTTTGGCTCATTTATACCTCCGCATTAACTTTTTCATTCATAATTTCGTTTTGCTTGCGGATTGACTCATTGTGCAATAGCTCTAAATATTTTACCGTAAAGTCCTCGCTTAGATTTAATGCTCTTGCTAATTGTACACGTTTTTGAACAATTTCGTCCCAGCGTGAGACCTGAAGAATAGTAACATGGTTGTCACGTTTATACTCTCCGATTTTCTCCGCAATCTTCATACGATCACCGATCTGTTTGATGATTTGATCATCCAATTTGTCGATTTGCTGACGCAATTCGGCCAATTTATCGTCGAAAGCAGGGTTGTTTGATGCTGCATGGCGGATTGAAAGATTGTCCAACAAATCTGAAAGTGCAGCGGGAGTTACTTGTTGTTTGGCATCGGTCCAGGCGACAGAAGGGTCGATATGTGACTCGATGATAAGTCCCTGCATATCCATGTCCATTGCTTTTTGTGTAACGTACGGAATTAGTTCGCGGTTACCACAGATATGGCTCGGGTCATTGATAATAGGTAATTCAGGAGCAATAGTTTTCAATTGGATAGCGATGTCCCACATAGGTTCATTACGGAAGGCTGTCTTTTCGAAAGAAGAGAATCCTCTATGTATTGCACCAAGTTTTTTGATTCCTGCTCCATTGATACGTTCCAATGCTCCAATCCATAAAGATAGATCTGGGTTTACGGGGTTTTTAACCAATACAGGTACATCGACACCTTTTAATGCATCAGCGATTTCCTGAACAGTGAAAGGGTTTGCAGTAGAACGGGCACCCACCCATAGTACGTCTACACCAGCAGCAAGAGCTTCTTCTACGTGTTTAGCTGTAGCAACTTCTGTCGCAGTAAGTAATCCGGTCTCTTCTTTTGCTCTTTTCAACCATTGTAAACCAACACTTCCAATACCTTCGAACTCACCTGGACGGGTGCGGGGTTTCCAGATTCCAGCGCGTAATACATTGACCTTACCTGTGTTTGCGAGTAAGTGTGCTGTAGAAACGAGTTGTTCTTCTGTTTCAGCACTACATGGTCCTGCAATGATTAAAGGTTTGTCTCCAGTGTTTATCCAAGATTGTAAAGGAAGGATGTCTAATGAATGTTTCATCTTATTTTCAATTTTTAATTTTTTAAACTTACTATGTTGTTTGTGTTATACTTTTTCGTTTTTGATGTACTCGCCTAGGATGCTGAAATTGACGGTGTGTTTTAAGACCTTACGGATCGCAGCATCGTAATCAGCCTGCTTTTTCCACTCCACGTCAACGTAGAAGTCATACTCGTTGCGGCGTCCTACTACGGGCATAGATTGTATTTTGCTTAGGTTTACATTTTGTTCCGCAAAACATTGTAAAACGGAAGCTAGTGCACCTACAGCATTGCCCGTCTGGAAGGAAAGAGAAGCTTTGTTAGCACCCTTTTGTTCAACTACCTCATTGCTCAAAATAAGGAATCGGGTTGCGTTTTTTTTGTTCGTTTCAATTCTTTTCTCAAGAATCTGAAGGCCATATATTTTAGCCGCAAATTCTCCTGCGATGGCAGCTGTATTGGTAAGTTGCTCCTCTTTTATTTTTTTTGCACAGCCTGCTGTATCTAAGCCTTCTTTTATAATCCAGCCTGGATGGTCCGAGAGAAACTCGTCGCACTGACGGATAGCGATGGGGTGGGATTCGACATATTGCACATCGCTTAGTTTGACACCCGGAAGTGCCAGAAGGTTTTGCTGTATATTAAGGTGAACTTCGCCCACGATGTGGAATCTGTAATCCCGTAATAAGTTGTAGTTGGGTAAAATACTCCCCGCAATTGAATTTTCAATGGCCATCACTACATAGTCCGCTTTGCCTTGTTTGAGCATCTCGCAGGTCTGTTTGAATGAACTACATTCTAATGTTTCGATATCCTGACCGAAGTACTTGAATGCAGCTTCTTCATGAAATGAAGCCTTTACACCTTGAATTGCAATTTTTGTTTTCATATTTAATACTTAACGAAAAAGGTCCCGGATTCAATCCGGGACCTTTTATATTCTATTCATGTAATGAACTTTATACATACTAGCCCCGGCTCTTATCGCTAAAATAAAAGAAGTAAAAATAGTTGTATGTAGTCATTGTATTCATTGTCTCTGTTTTGATAGCTCAAAGGTATGTGATAGAAAAATAATATCCAAATATTTTTTTATTTATTCGATTTTATTTCTCGTTTTAAGATGTGTTTTGTTGCTTTTTTTATGGTGTTTTTTGTGTATTATTTTATGTCTTTTTTGTTGTCTTTTTTGTTGTTATTTTTCTTGTTTTTTGACGTTGTTTTTGTTGTATTGTTGTTTTAATGCTGTTTTGATTCGGTTTTGTGATTGTGTTAGGCTTTTGTTTTAATCATTTTTTTTGTTGTTTTTTTACGTTGATTTTGTTGTTTTTTTTGATTGTTTTTATTGTTGTTTATTGTGTTTATTTCGTTCTTTTTTTTTGGTTATTTAAGTCTGTTTTATCAATAGACTTAAATAATAGCTTAATCGAAAGGATATTATTCCATGGTTTTTAGTAGTATTGTAGCTCTTTTAACGTTATAGATTATGTGGTATGTTGTTTTAAGTGTGGTTTGTAGTGTGACGGTGGCTGTGTTGTTAAGGATAGCACGGAGCAGATCTTTGCATGTACAGCAAATCGTCCTTTGGAATTATCCGGTTACTGTCTTGTTGACTTATTTTCTACTGCAACCCAATTTGACAGATGTTCCATGGGTGAAGCTGCCTTATCAACTTTATATACCTCTTGCGGTACTATTGCCTACGCTTTTCATTTTTATTGCTTTAGCCATTAAGTATAGTGGTATTGTAAAAACTGACGTAGCGCAGAGGATGTCCTTGTTCATTCCTTTATTGGCCTCCTTTTTACTGTTTAATGAGCAGGCTTCTTTTGGTACGCTGATCGGTATTGGTGTCGGTTTGTTGGCTGTTGTTTTTTCAGTGAGTTGGAACAAAGGAGGGGATGGGCAAAAGTCGAACGGTATTTTATATCCATCAGTGGTATTTCTAGGTATGGGGATAATTGATGTTTTGTTTAAACAAGTGGCTCAACATAAGGAGGTTTCTTATATTGATTCGATGTTCTTTGTTTTTGTTGGGGCGATGTTGGTAGCTTTTAGTATATTGTTGTTTCAGAGATGGAAGAATGGAGAAGGAACGAGTAAGACAACCGTTCTATGGGGAAGTCTGTTGGGGTTGTTCAATTTTTTGAATATTTTTTTCTATATGAAAGCCCATCGAGCTATCCCGGATAATCCTTCTATTGTATTTACTACGATGAATGTTGGTGTTATTGTTGTTGGAACAATGATCGGCGTGTTGGTGTTTAAGGAAAAGTTGAGTCTTGTCAATAAGATAGGTTTAGTATTGGCAGTTATATCTATATTACTAATTAAATATTTGTGAGTTTATTTGAAGATACTTATTTAACTCTTGGAGAATGTTCTGAAGGTATTTTTAGAGATAAGGGAAGTAAGTTTATTGCGTATGCGTATCCTTTTAGAAATGAAAAGGAGCTGAAAGAAATTATTGTAGAGCTGAAAGCTTTGCACCCCAAAGCGAGGCACCATTGTTGGGCGTATCGACTGACTACCGATCGGAGTGTTTTTCGTGTTAACGATGATGGCGAGCCTTCGGGTACAGCAGGGAGGCCCATTTTAAACGTTTTATTATCTAAAGATCTGACAAATGTCTTGGTGGTCGTCGTTCGTTATTTTGGTGGTACCCTCTTGGGAGTTCCTGGATTAATCAATGCTTACAAAAATGCTACGCTAGAAGCCTTGGCTGTTGCTCAGATTGAAGAAAAGACGGTAAATGATATCTATGCTATTGGGTTTGATTATTTGCAGATGAATGATGTAATGCGTGTGTTGAAGGAGGAAGGGGTGAATATATTAAATCAACAATTTGACAATAATTGTGTTATAACTATAGAGATCAGAAAGACACAGGTCAATCAGGTATTGTCGAAATTGGATAAGATTGAAAAAATAAACCTTAAATACTTGCATACACTATGATTGCTGACACGGAATTGATTCTGAATGCAGATGGGAGTATATACCATTTGAATCTAAAGCCTGAGGATTTGGCCCATACTATAATATTGGTGGGGGATCCGGAGCGGGTGCCTATTGTCTCGAAGTATTTCGATACAATCGAAGTTAGAAAGGGCAAACGTGAGTTTATCACACATACAGGTATGTTAAGAGGTAAGCGCCTCTCTGTCTTATCTACAGGAATAGGGACGGATAATATTGATATTGTCTTGAATGAAATCGATGCATTGATCAATGTGGATTTTACAACAAAGGTATTACGGGAGGATTTAAGGTCGGTGGATATTATACGTATTGGAACGTCTGGTTCAATACAAGGAAATATTCCGGTAGGTACGCTATTGGCAAGTGAGTTTGCAGTGGGATTTGATACGTTGATGCAATTCTATGTTAAATCATATACGGCAGCGGAACAGAAGTTGGCTGAGGCTGTAAATCGACATTTTTCAAATCTTTCTTTTTCTCCCTACATCGGGAGTGCTAATCCGGCGCTGTTAAAACAGTTTGCAATGGAGCTTCCAAAAGGTATTACGATGACTGCGCCAGGTTTTTATGGCCCGCAGGGGCGCTCTGTCCGAACACATAATATGTATCCTGATTTAATACAGAAGGCCAATTCTTTTATTACGAAGGAGGGGCTATATATTACTAATCTGGAAATGGAGACTGCTGGTATTTATGCTCTGTCCAATATGTTTGGACATCGGGCACTATCTATTAATGCAATATTGGCTTCTCGTCTGCATGAGGAGTTTTGTGCAAATCCAGCAGAAGTCATTGATTCGGCAATACAATACGTGTTAAACCGGATATAGCGCTTAGTTTGGCGATAATCCTTTACGTGCCGAGTCAAACTTCAACAGTATAAAAAGTAGAATTGTAAAACTCCACAACGAAGAACCTCCATAGCTGACAAAGGGAAGAGGGATACCGATGATAGGAACTAGCCCGATGGTCATGCTGAGATTAATAAAGAAGTGGAAAAATAGGATTGAAGCAACACAATAGGCGTATATCCTCGCAAATGCTGTTCGCTGTCTTTCGGCAATATGTATGATACGAAAGAGAAGGAATATATAAAGCGCAACTATGGTCACTGAACCAACGAATCCCCATTCCTCGCCAATAGTACAGAATATAAAGTCAGTACTTTGTTCGGGGACGAAGTTGTATTTAGTTTGGGTCCCTTGAAGATACCCCTTGCCAAATAGTTGTCCTGATCCGATCGCAATCTGTGACTGGTTAAGGTTGTATCCTTCACCACGGGGATCATTCACTTTTCCAAGTAGAATATCAATCCTGCTGCGTTGATGGGGTTGTAGGATGTTTTCCCAAGCAAAGTCTACGCTCAATACATAGATTGATGAAGCGAGACAAAGTAAGGCGATATTGATTACGTTTTTGCGTTTTGCTCTATAGAAATAAGCTAATAATGAACATATTGCTATTATAATTCCTACTAGTGTCCATTCGTTTTCTAGTATTAAAGCCGCAACAAAAAGTATGATAGCTAGCCCTCCAAGCAATAATAGTTTGGTATTGACATAACCTTCTCTGTAGAAAACAAAAATCAAAGAGAAAAATACAAGTGCCGAACCAGTGTCGGGTTGTAATTTAATTAGAATGACAGGTAATAATACAATGCTGGATGCAACAGCAAGGGATTTGAGGTTTGGTGTCTTACTGGATTGTGTGCTGAGGTAGTAGGAGAGCAGGAGACAGGTGGCAAGTTTTCCAAACTCTGAAGGTTGTAAGCGAAAAAAACCGAGGTCTATCCAAGACTGATTACCGTTTACGTTCTTTCCAACAAGTAATACCGCAATCAATAATAAAATAACTACTCCGTATACAATCGGGGTAATTGATATGAAGAATCGTTGATCAATGATCAGTATACTGAAGCCGATGATTATAGCGGTGAATATGAATAAAGCCTGCTTTCCATAATTGGTCGCGAGATTAAATATGTCAGGATACTGTGGATTATAGACAGCTGCATGGATGTTAAACCAGCCTATTAGGCACAAGGTAAACCATATAGCGATAGTAATCCAATCTATTCGGCCTAAAAAACTATTTTTAGCGTTGTTCATATCTTCCTCTTACTTGGCTATGGTGAACTAATAGTGTAGGTTTTTGTTTGTTCTGAGTAACCTGTTTTGTTGCTTGTATACTGTCTTTCTTTGCTGGAGGAGTATCTTTCTTCACCTCGTTGGCTTTGACTTTTACTTTGGGCAATAAGTTGGCATTCAAAATACGATCTTGTAAATATTTAGGTAGGGTAATCGTATCTCTAATATGTTTTTCTACAAGCATACTAGCAATAGGCCCAGCCCAAGTACCACCGTAACCAGCGTTTTCGACAAATACAGCAATTGCTATCTTTGGGTTGACACGGGGTGCAAAGGCAAAGAAAACGGCATGGTTTTCACCATGCGGGTTTTGTACTGTGCCGGTCTTGCCACACATTTCTATACCATTGATGCGTACAGAAGCTCCAGTTCCCCCCGCATTGACAGCACGGCTCATTCCTTCGACAACTGATTCGTAGTGTTGAGCGTCCACACCAGCCCATATCTTCTCCGTAAATTCCTCTTTTATAATTTTTTTCTCTCCTATCCCTTTAATGAGATGTGGACGGTAATAGAAACCACGATTGGCGACGATAGCCATTATATTTGCCATCTGCAGCGGGGTGATACCTAGCTCTCCTTGCCCAATAGATTGGGAGATACTGTAGCTAGATCCCCATTTTTCACTGCCGAAGCGTTTTGTATAGTAGCTGGCCGGATAGACGTTTCCTCCTTTTTCTCCAGGCAAATCAATGCCTAGGGGATGGCCTAAGCCAAATTTATTGAGCCCCTCGCGCCAAAGCTCATAAGCTTTAGGACCGGACATGCCTCTAGAATCAATCATGCGCGCATAGACGTAACCGTAGTAGGTATTGCACGAACGTTGTATGGATTTGATGAGGTCAGTAGGGCCATCGACGTGTGTACAACGCATAATTCGACCGTTTCCATAACGATATCCTCCTGGGCAATTGAAAATAGTTTGAGGAGTAATAACGCCCGCTTGTAGCGCTGTGAGGGCAGCTACAACCTTAAAAACGGAACCTGGCGGATAAGATGCCTGAATCGGTCTATTAAACATAGGTTTGTGCGGATCTAGCAGTAGCTTCATGTAATTGTTTCCACGCTGCCTACCAACCATTAAATTAGGGTTGTAGCTTGGGCTACTGACATAGGTCAATATCTCTCCTGTAGAAGGTTCTATAGCCACAACTGATCCTAATTTATTCTTCATCAGCTTTTCTGCGAGAAGTTGTAAATCTTTATCTAAAGAAGATATCAGGCCATCTCCAGAGACTGCTAGTGTATCGAACTTGCCATCCATGAACGACCCCTGTGCACGGCCAAATACATCGACCATCTGATTACGTACTCCACGTTGTCCTCGTAGAAGCTCTTCGTAAGAGCGTTCTACCCCTGACGCACCTATATAGTCGCCTCGTTTATAAAAATTGTTGGAGCGCTCAATGTCTTTTTCATTTACTTCTTGGATATAGCCTAAAAATTGTGCTGCAGCGCTATCAGGGTATTGGCGAACCGTACGGGGTTGGGTCTGGAATCCTCTAAATTTGTCTAAATGCTCCTGAAGGACAGCGAATGTTTCGGCGCTCATCATTCCTTCAAAAGTGGAAGCTCTATAGGGGGAGAACGAACGTGCTTTATTCATTCGTGATATAAAGCCCTCTTTGTCAATATCAAGCAGACGGCACAATAGTAATGTGTCGATGTCTTTTACCTCTCGGGGGATAACCAAGAGGTCATATACCGGCTCATTCTGAACCAAAACTTTTCCATTTCTATCTAAAACAACCCCTCTTGCAGGGTATACAACGCTCTTTCTTAGTACGTTATTGTTAGCAGAAAGGAGATAAGATTCATCTATGATTTGGAGATAGAACAGACGGGCGACAATAATTATAGCAATTGCTAGGAATATACCTTGAATAATGTATCTGCGCTCGAAAAAATTATTGTTCATATCATTCTAATTGGCTAATCTTGATTTACGATTGTAGGTAATCAAGCTGATGATTAGAATGACTGCTACAGTGAATAACGTACTGAAGAATATACTTGCAAGTGTGTATAGAATATTCTGGAAAGAGAAAATTTCTGTGAAAAACAGAACTAGATGATGAACCAGTGTGCCTAGTAATAAGTAAGCACTAAACCACTTAAATCCCATATTGCCCCATGTCGGGGTTTGAAAGGAGCTTAGTTCTTCCATATCTAAGGTGATCTTGTGAAAGAATATACGAAACCAAGCTAAGGCTACACAGGCTGAGGCGTGTACGCCCATGCTATCATAAAAAGCATCTACGGTAAGACCAGTGAGGAATGCCAGTAAGAAAAGCAAGAAATTAGGGATACCAGTAGGTAGCAATAAAATAATCAGGATATAAGGAAATAATGCTGCGATATTGTAGTACCCAATGTTCTTAAATACGGCAACCTGCAGTACAATCAATATTATAAAACGAATGATATTGAAAATAAATATCCTAGCCATTATCTTTATTATGTTGTTCCAACTCTAATTTTTCCGTTGCCATTTTATCTTTTACGATATAGACATGGTTGAGGTTGATGAAGTTTGTCGTTAACAATACCCGAATATCTTTGAAACTTTCCCCTGATGCCAAGTCGGTCTGTACGATATGTCCTATTTTTATCCCTTTTGGGAATTTTGTCGAATATCCTGATGTGAAAACCGGTGCGCCAACGTAAACTTTGACATGATTTGGTATGTCTCGTACCATGGCATAACGTGAGTCTGTATTGTTACCCCAGACCAGCGAACCGAATGCTGTGTTGGTGCTATCTAGGCTCACTGAAATCTTGGTGTCAGGATGAAGCAATGATTTGATAGTACTGAAATGTTGGGATACATTTAAGACTGTACCGACAACACCATTAGAGGTAATCACTCCCATGTCCTGTTCTACACCATCGGCAGCTCCTTTGTCAATAGTGATAAAATTACTCTTTTGGTTTATGCTGTTATTGACAACGGAAGCAACAACGAAATCATAGCGAGACTTGTCCACGTGATCGGCCAAATGAGCAATCGTGTCGCTAAGGGAGTCGGTGCTTGTGTAGTTTTGTAGTTGCTTGCGCAAAAGTGCATTCTCTTCCGCGAGTTGTTCGTTGGTGATACGCAAAGACAAATACTCTTTCCAGGAATTTATGTTTTCATAGAATGATCCAACAACAACATTGGAGGAGTTGACGAATGCAGACCGTTGATAATTGTTATTCTGAACAACAAGAAAAATAGAGAAGACGAAAAAAAGCACAAACCAAAAGAAGGCGTTATATCTTACCAAAAAGAGCCATAGGTTTTTCATGTTTTTCCGTAGAGATTTGTTTTGTTATCTAAAAAGTACGCGATATAGAAGAAGTTCAACTTTTCTATATCGCGCAGAAGTAATTGTAATTTTTTGTTTATTTACCTTACTGCATCAAAAACTTAAAACGACCGATGTTTTTAAGCGCGATTCCTGTTCCCCTAACTACAGCGCGTAGTGGGTCTTCGGCCACATGTATAGGTAATTTTGTCTTAGCTTGTAATCTTTTATCAAGCCCCCTCAATAGGGCGCCTCCACCTGTCAAGTATATACCCGTTTGATAGATGTCTGCTGATAGCTCAGGAGGAGTTATTTCTAATGCTTTTAGAATAGCTTCTTCTATTTTTGAAATCGATTTATCAAGACAATGTGCTATCTCAGTGTAGGATACTGTGATTTGCTTAGGAATACCAGTCATCAAATCTCGTCCTTGTACTGCGAAATCTTCTGGTGGGTCTGTAAGCTCTGGAAGAGCAGCTCCTACTTCAATCTTGATTTTCTCAGCTGTACGGTCTCCAATCATAATATTATGTTGGCGACGGATATATTGTACGATATCCGAGTCGAAGTTGTCACCACCTACGCGGATAGATTGGTCACATACAATTCCCGACAATGCGATAACGGCAATCTCTGTTGTACCACCACCAATATCGATAATCATGTTTCCAACAGGCTCCTCGACATCAATTCCGATACCTACAGCAGCAGCCATTGGTTCGTGGATAAGATATACTTCTTTTGCACCTGCTATTTCCGCTGAATCACGAACGGCACGTTTTTCTACTTCGGTAATACCGGAAGGAATACATACCACCATGCGTAGAGATGGGAAAAACCATGATTTACCATTGGTAACCAATTTAACCATTCCTCGAATTAAATGTTCTGCAGCTGTGAAATCTGCTATAACACCATCCCTAAGTGGTCTAACTGTTTTTATATTGTCATGGGTCTTGCCTTCCATTTGCATGGCTTGTCTGCCTATAGCAATCACTTTATTGGTCGTCCGATCAAATGCTACGATCGAAGGCTCGTCCACTACTACTTTATCATTGTGTATTATTAAGGTATTTGCCGTACCCAAGTCAATCGCAACTTCTTGCGTAAACCAATTGAATAACCCCATTTAGTAAGTCCTAATTCTGTTTTTAATATAATGCAAACCTAATGAAAAAAAATCTATTATGGTAACTGAACTCTACAAAAAAATCAAATAAAATCACGTTAATTTTTGGTCAGATTTTATTCCTTTAAAACGTCGTAAACACTTGAATTATTGTATAAGGGTGCCTATATAATAATTATAGGTGTCAATTTCTAAATTATCTTTTTGTAAGTCAGGTATCTCTATTTTAGTAAACTTGTTGTTGAGTTCGATTCGGATCTTTTTTTGCCCCTTTATACCCAAGTGTATCGGCATTTGGAAGTTAGGAATGTCACTGATCCATCGCCCCTGTAAAGAACCATCTTCTGCTGTTCGAATTTCTAACGTTGGTATTGCCGTGCTTTGTACATATTGTGCAAAGAGCGGACGTAGATTGAATCCAGACTCATCGCTGATGAAATCTACAATGTCAAAGTAGTCTACACCCGAATGATAGAACTTTTTATTAAGACCTCTTAATATGGAACGCCATTTTTCATCGTCTTCTAGGATAGTCCTTAACATATTGTGTAAGACACCTCCCTTAAGATACATATCTCCTGATCCTTCTTTATTGACATGGTAGGGCCCTTGAAGCGGGCTGTTGTTTAAGATGCCACTGCGGTTACCATGGACATAGTCTTGGCTGGCTTTTTTACCGTAAAAGTAGTCTATGAATAAGGCTTCGGAATAATTGGTGAAGCTCTCATGTATCCACATGTCAGCGATGTCTTTGGCGGTAATGCTATTTCCAAACCATTCGTGCCCAGACTCATGTATAACTATGAAATCCCACTTGTTGCCCCATCCTGTGTTTGATGCATCGCGACCTAGGTAGCCATTCTGATAACGATTGCCATAGGCAATGGCGCTTTGATGTTCCATTCCCAAATGTGCAGTCTCGACGATTTTGTAGCCGTCTTTGTAAAAAGGGTAAGGACCGAACCAATGCTCAAATGCCTGTAGGGTCTCCCGTACATTTTTCTTGAGGTGGTCTTTTTTCTTTTTTTGATTATTTTCCCGCAAGATGTAATAATCCAGATCTAAGTTGCCTTCTTCGCCTTGATAGTTTTCTTTGAAATGAATATAGTCGCCAATATTTAAGGCAACATTATAATTGTTTATAGGGTTTTCGACTTTCCAGTGAAACTTTTGGTAACCGTTGTTAAGGTCTTCAGTGCCAATTAATCTGCCGTTGGAGACGTTGGTGAGGCCTTTGGGGACGGAAATTGAAATCAGCATACTATCTACTTCATCAGATTGATGGTCTTTGTTTGGCCACCATACGCTTGCGCCTAGTCCCTGGCAGGCAGTAGCAACAAATGGACGCCCGTTTGTGTCTTTTTTCCAATCGAAGCCGCCGTCCCATGGAGCCCGTGTTGCTTGAAGAGGGTGACCGTAATAATGTACTCTAAAGGAGTCTATTTTTCCTTTTTCAATGTATTGCGGAAAATCCAAAAAAACAGCATTGTGTTCTCGCTGAAAGGGAAGTGACTGGCCTTTATACTCGATTCTGTCTATGTTAAGGTTGTCAAATAAGTCGAACTGCAATCTGTTAAATGATGCTGTAGCCTGAAACTTGAAAAGGTTGGAGCCAGAAATATACTTGTTTTCGATATCGACACGCACATCGAGATGATAGTACTGTATATCGTAACAAGTGCGTAGTGGTGTTAATTGACCACGTAAAGAGTCCGCTTTGCTAAATAGTTCTTTCGCTCTCATTAATTGCGCTATGCCTTGTTTAGGTACGAAAAGCCCTAAAACAAGTAGTAGCGAAATGAGAAACTGTATTGGCTTACGCATTTATTTCGATGTAGCTTTCTGCTCTAGGGATTTTTTTTAATATTTCATACCATTCCGCTGGAATATCTGTAAGCTTTCTTTCGACTAGATTAAGCCAAGCTCCATCTACATTAACTTCTGCCGCTTTGTCCCCATTTTCTTTATATATAATATGTTGAAAAGAAAAACGTGCGTTTTTTAAATTTAACTTTGTCAATAGAATCTCTACTTTAATATATTCATCAAGTTGGATTTCTCTTTTGTAAATGAGTTCTTCTCTAAAGAGAATTGGACCAATTTTTTGTTTGGCAAATTGGTCTAGGGAAAGTCCTAAGGTATTTAACATATTGCTTCGGGCCTGCGCGCAAAAATCCGCATAGGCAGAGTGTCTGAGGTGGCGATTGGCATCTATCTGAGACCATAGAACTTGTCCTTCGAAAAAAATATTATTCTCCATAGTTATTTATTGATTTTTTTCAATTTAAACTCAAGATATAAAGAATTAAATAGGTGATACCATTTGCATTAGAATTGCGGTAAGCCAGCCCGCGTACGTTCCTATTGCATAGCCGAAGACGGCCAAGATTACACCAACTGAAATCAGAGATGGATGAAAGGCGGCAGAAGTAACAGAGGCGGAGGCGACCCCACCTACATTGGCCATACTTCCTACGGCAAAATAGAAGAATGGTACTTTGAAGATCTTACCAACGATGAGAAGGAGTAATGCGTGGAAAGACATCCAGATAATACCAACTGCAAATAATCCCATATTGTCTGCAATAGCCGAAACGTCCATCTGCATACCTATGGTGACAATGAGCATATATAAGAGGACTGAGCCTATTTTAGAGGCTCCAGCATTTTCAAGTTCTTTAGCAGGGGTAAAAGATAGTGTTATACCTATAATCGTGGAAAATAGGATAATCCAAAAGAAGCCGCTTGTCAGTGAGAACTGTTCAAGCTGGGGATAGTTTGTGGCTAGGAAATCCGCTACAGGGGTAGCTAGAAATGTAGCAAGCCCCGTACCTCCAAAAGCTAGAGCCAACATAATAATAAAGTCTTTTGTCTGTGGTGTACGGGAATTCGCCTGTGTTTTTTCTTCCATTTTCTTCATCAATTCGTCAACATCTTTAGAGTCTGCTTTGAAGAACTTGTCGAATTGTTTTACCTTACTCGCTCCGTAAAGCAAAAAGGCCATCCATAGATATGCTACGACAGCATCTACAGCAATAATAGAAGAGAATAGCTTTGGCGATGGTTGAAGGATTTCTTTGAGGGCAACTTGATTGGCGCTTCCACCGATCCAGGATCCTGCAAGAGAGCCTAGTCCTCGCCATACTTCATCTGGGCCAACACCACCTACAACTTGTGGTGCAAATAGTGATACAAGCCAAACTGCTAGCGGTCCGCCGAGCAATATACCTATTGTACCTGTTATGAACATTAAGCCTGCACGTTTTCTGAGTGCCCACATCTGTTTCAAATCGAGGCTGATAACGAACAAAATAAGACAGGCAGGTAATAGGTAACGACTGCCTACCGCTGTCAACGGAGAGTTGGCTCCGTCAAATACGTGAAGCGAGTTGAGGATGCCAGGAAGAAAATAACATAGTAATAAAGGAGGGATAACATTGTAAAATCCCTTGATGTATTTATTTGATAAGGATGAGGTGTAGAACACTAGGCCAAGTATAGCCATTAGAATTCCTACGATAACGGCTGTGTCAGTAATTAAAGGTTCGGCAAGGACTGTTTGGTTATCCATTTCTTTTGTAATTGTTTTTGGTCTACATAGTACTCTCTGTTCCTTTGAAGAGACTATTGTTGTGTTTTGAATGTGTGTACTAAAAAGGGTCATCACTAATCGTTAATGCAACGATTAGTGATGACGGCGATTTTATTATTTTTTGTGAATTTATAGATTAATTTTGATAAAAGTGGTAACGAATTCTTTACTATTATGTATTTGCATTGGTAATACGTGTATATTATTATAACTTTAGTTTTGTATTCAAATAAAAACTATGAATTTCTCTAGACGTGATTTTATAAAAAGTAGCGGCATAGCATTGGGAAGTCTCCCATTTATTTCGTTAGCTGATCAGCTTGGGCTATCTAAAACAATTAAGGTTGGGCTTGTAGGGTGCGGTGGACGAGGCACTGGTGCAGTTGTTCAGGCATTAGCTGCAGACCCTAATGTCGTGGTTACAGCACTGGCAGATGCTTTCCAAGACCAGATAGATCAAACGCTTCTTATTTTGAATAAGAAAGATGCTCAGCGTACAGATGTCCCGAAAGAACGGCAGTTTGTCGGTTTTGACGGGTATCGTGCCTTAATTGATTCCGGCGTAGATGTCGTACTGTTGTGTAGTCCACCCAATTTTAGACCGGATCATTTGTCTTATGCTGTAGAAGCAGGCAAACACATCTTCTGTGAAAAGCCGGTAGCTGTAGATATTCCTGGGCTGAAGCGAGTGATGGAAAGTGTCCGTATATCCAAAGAAAAGAAGTTGAACTTGGTCTCTGGCTTTTGTTTCCGGTACTCTACCCCGAATAGAGAAATAATGCAACGTGTCCAAAATGGTGATATAGGCGAAGTTAAATCGGTAACGACATTCCGTTATGGTGGAGAGCTGACACTGAAGGAACGGAAGAATACATGGACCGATTTTGAATATCAGTTGCGTAATTGGTATTATTTCCAACGTTATGCTTCGGATCTGATTGTGGAACAGTCTATACATAGTGTAGACTATATGAACTGGATTATGGGAAATAAATTACCTAAATCAGTGAGTGCTACTGGGGGTAGGCAGAGCCGTTCATGGGAAGTAATGGGAAATACATACGATCATTTTGCAGTAGAATATGATTATGGTGATGGTGTAAAGGGAATGCATTTTTCCAGACAACAGAATGGTACAGAATCACGGAACTCTGTGGAGGTAAATGGTACAAAGGGATTTGTTGACGTTAATATTATGAAGAACTATAATATACATGGAGATAAGGCTTTTGAGTATGGAGGAAAGATTAATAACATGTATCAAACACAACATGATGAGTTGATGGCTGCGATTTCAGATGGAAAGCTAGTGAATGACGGTGATTTTATGGTCAACTCGACCCTATTGGCTATTTGGGGTAAATTAGCTGCATACACTGGCAAAAGACTCACTTATGAACAGATTATGGCTTCTACGGAGGAATTAGGTCCTCATTCTGAAGGTTATAATTGGTCTATGTCACCAGACGTAACGCCTATCGCTCAACCAGGGTTTAAACCATTTGTTTAAGTATGGTGGATCCTATAAAAATACTGGTAGTCGGTTGTGGCAACATGGGGGCTTCTCATGCGAAGTCTTATCATAGCAATCCTGATTTTGAAATAGTGGGGCTCGTATCGAGAGGGGATAGCAAAGAGAGGCTTAACCAGGAGTTAGGAGGAAAGTATACTTGTTTTGATGATTACCAGGTTGCGCTTAGTACAACGCGACCGGATGCTGTGTGCATTTCTACCTATCCTGATACGCATGAAGCTTATGCAATCCTCGCGTTTGAATATGCTGCGCATGTTTTTATTGAAAAGCCTTTAGCAGATACTGTTCTTGGTGCAAAGCGCGTTGTCGATGCTGCAATCCGAGCAAATAAGAAATTGGTCGTCGGTTATATTTTGAGGCATCATCCTTCTTGGATTCGCTTTATTGAGGAGGGACGGAAAATGGGAAGTCCGCTTGTTTTTCGCATGAACCTGAATCAGCAAAGTCAAGGTTATATGTGGGATGTACATCGTAACCTGATGCAGAGCTTAAGTCCTATCGTCGATTGCGGCGTTCATTATATTGATGTGATGTGCCAGATGACTGACTCCAAGCCTATTGCTGTTTCTGCAATAGGGGCTAGGCTTACCAATGATATACCCAAGGACAATTATAACTATGGTCAGCTTCAGATTAGATTTGATGATGGTAGTGTAGGTTGGTATGAAGCAGGATGGGGGCCGATGATGAGTCAGACTGCTTTTTTTGTAAAGGATGTTATTGGACCTAAAGGAGCTGTTTCTATCGTAGCAAATGATGCTTCAAAAGATGGCAACTCGGACTCTGTCGAGTCACATACTAAGACGGAATCAATACGGGTACATTACGCTGATTTGGACCGGGATAATAAGCTTACTAAAGCTGATGAATGGATTAATCTGACAGATGAGCCTGATCACCAAGAGCTGTGTGACCGTGAGCAGATCTTCTTTCGGGATGCCATAATTGATAATTTAGATTTGACAAAGTCGATGGCAGACGCTGTCAATAGTTTGCAGATCGCATTAGCATGTGATGAATCGGTTCGCACAGGAGACGTCGTTAAGCTCTAGCGTAGTATGACTTCGGTGCGACGGTTACGTTGTCTTCCGTCGATTGTATCATTATCACCAATTGGTTTAGTATCCCCGTACCCCATACTTATCACCCGGGTTGCGGGGATTCCTTTTGAAAGGAGGAAGTCTGCTATTGAACTCGCTCTATTTTCGGAAAGCCGTTGATTATGTATTTTATTACCTGTGTTGTCGGTATGTCCTGCTATTTCTATCGTTACTTTAGGATTTACCTGAAGAAATTTTAAAAGGAGTTGAAGTTCTGTTTCTGATTTCTTTAGCGGAATGGCGCTATCGGTATCAAAATAGATATTATTCAATTGCACGATACTTCCGCTCCGGATTGGTTGCAAAAATACGCTGCCCTCAAAGACCTCATCTTTTAATTCTGTATTCGAGATATCATATTGTTTTGAATCAAACATATATCCCTCTTTTTGGACATGCACGGCATAGTTGGCACCTACAGGTAGGGTGGCGATAAACTGGCCATCCTCATAGTCAGAGTCACTGAGATATACAATCTCCCCATTTGATGTGTTCGTCACGGAAATGATAGCGGATAGGGGTTCTTTGCTTTCGGCATCGTATATCATCCCTTGTATATAGGCTACAGCGATAGGTCGCAGTGGTTTGGGAATATTTAGGCTGTATATGTCTAGCTGGCCCGTTGAATCTGCAGAGGCGATGTAGCCTATTGTGCCATTCATGGTTACATGTATTCCCGTTTGGTCGTAGTTGTTATTGATGGGATGTCCTAGGTTGGTCGGATAGCTCCATTGACCAAGGCTGTCAAGTTGGGTTTTGAACAAATCGAACTGTCCAAAACCAGGCCATCCTTGGGACGCGAAATAGAGTGTTCTGTTGTCTGCGTGTATATAAGGAGCCCTCTCGTCGAATGGGGTGTTCACTTTGTCACCGAGATTTTGCGGGGTTTGCCATTTTCCATCGGCTGATAATTCGCTCCTCCATATGTCACTGCCTCCCATTCCTCCGGGTCTATTGCTTACAAAGTATAAGGTGCGTCCGTCCGAAGATATTGCAGGTTGGGCTTCCCATCCCGTTGTATTGATGGGGGCTCCTAGATTGTGAGGAGCGCTCCAGGTGCCTTTTTCAAATTTGGAAACATAGATATCGCAGCTCCCCATGCCATTAGGGCGGTTGCAGCCTGTGAAAAATAGATATTTCCCATCAGGAGATATCGTGTGTGCACCTTCATTGAAAAAGTCTGAATTTATTGAGCCGGAAATTTTTTCGGCAGAGGACCAGTCTCCTTCGTTAAAGTTACTTTCAAAAAAGTTCTCCTGATTGTTGCTCTTGCGTGTAAAGATTATTCTTTTTCCGTCTGCTGTTAGTTTAGGGAAGTATTCGTCATCCGAAGTGTTGATAGCGGGAGGAAGCCTCGTAATCTGTATATCCTCCTTGCTGTTATAGTGGATTGCAAACTCGCAGTCCTGTATATATTTCTGTACCTTTTCTCTACCTTTTTGTGATAGGTTTCCTGTAGCATAATTAGTAAGGTTGGTCAGGGCCTCTTGATACTGGCCAACACCGAGTTGAGACTCGCCTAACCCGAATAAAGTCAGATTGGTTAGGTCCGGTGCTATTTGTAGCACTTTCTTATAGAGAGGGATTGCTTCCTTGTATCTTTTTTCTAAGCGATAGATGTCAGCAAGCTGTTGATAGGCTATGGCAAATGTAGGGTCAAGAAGTATAGCTTTTTTGAGTTCTTCTTTAGCTTGGGGTTTGTTTTGTAATGAAAGCTGTTTTGCCGCATTTTCATAAGCCGCTTGGGCCTTCTTGTTTGGAGAGGAGGTTTGTCCAAACATCAGTAAAGACCAGCATGTCAACACAAAAAAGCAAGATGTTTTAAAGAATGAATTCATTACCGTTATTGCTATAATATCCAATATCGCTTTTATCTTTATCGGATATTAAAAGTAGAGAACTTTCTTCGAAATAACGAATTAAGGAATATTCAAGAATTTATGGGTCTGTAGAGAGATATCCCAATGAGGGTTATCTTTGACATATTCAATGATCAAGGGGGTTATCTCATTCGCTTTAGACCATTCCGGCTGAAGGTACAATTTGCAGTTCGGTCCTACCTGACTAGCATGTTCTTCGGCCCATTTGAAGTCGCTCTTATTGAAAACAATAACTTTTAACTCGCCAGCAGCCTCTAATACCTCTGTTTTTGGGCCTTTGAATTTTTTAGGGGATAAACAGATCCAGTCCCAAGTACCGCTGAGTGGGTAAGCTCCAGAAGTCTCGATGAAAGTCCTAATTCCTTCTCCTTTTAGGCGTTTAGTGAGATAATCAAGATTGTATATTAAAGGTTCGCCTCCAGTTATTACAACAGTTTTTGCTGGATGCTTTTTTGCATTTTCGACAATTGTCTCGGCGTCAGTAAGAGGATGCAGTTCTGCGTCCCAGCTTTCCTTCACATCACACCAGTGACAGCCTACATCACAACCACCTAAGCGGATGAAATAAGCAGCTTTACCAGTATGGAATCCTTCTCCTTGAATCGTATAAAACTCTTCCATTAAAGGAAGCTTTGTGCCGTTTTCGGGAACTTGATGTGACATTGTCTTGAATTTTACAGGCTGCAAAGTTAAGATAAATAAACTAAGGATAGGCCATCTAAAAACTTTAAATTCTGTTGTTGTGGTTTTATTACGAAATTATTATATTTGGTATAAGTCCGCTTGGACACATCTATCTGTGCTATGAACATGAAATGGAACATGCTCTTTTTGACGGGCTTGTTTTTTTGGATGAATAGCGTTCTTGGGGAAGGGTCCAAAGATTTGTACCCTGTTAATGTTGAAGGTAATAGAGCTTTTTTAGTTTCTTTGCCTATGGGAAGGAATGCTTTCGCCAATCAAGCCGCGCATTATGTTTACGCTGTGGAAGGGGAGACCATTGCGGTTGCTTCCAGTGCTCAGAATGTTGGGCAGGGAAGGGTGCGACTTATTTCGCCTGATGGACGAAGGTATGAAACTACTGATAATAATGTCGGGCGTATATTGGCATTGGACGGGTCCAGCCGAAATGCTGAATTAGCTGGTCCTCGCGTGGGATATACGCCTTTTGAGGTTTTTGTGGGGGTAGGACAGAGTGGTATCTGGCGTGTTGAATTCAGTTCTCCTGATGATAGTCCGAAGAATGCTGCTGTAGTAGAGGTGCCAAATGTCAGGGCTGATGCAGATTGGAGGCAAAATACGGCTGGTAGTTTGATTTCAGCTTGGGATGTATCTGTTAGAAATGTCGATGATACATATTGGTTAGATGGAAGGGTTTTTGTATCTGTCTTGCAGTTACATATTTCGAGAGAGAGTCTATCTGAGCGGGAGGGCGCATTTTATGGGCGAAATTATGTTTTAACCAATGATGGGTATGTTTATCGCGTGGATGGAAATGGGAGCCATGGTATTGATTTTGCTTATTTTGTTAATAGCTCCGGAGTTTTGGATAAAGATGGGCAACCTTCATATAAAAGCGCTGACCGTGAAAAAGATGCTTTGTTCCATAATCCTAATAATGCGGATGAGAATTTCCAAATCACGCATAAGATGTTTTATAATCTTCCTGATAGTAAAATGCCAAGAGAAAGTCGAGGGGCTTTTCCTGGAGGAAAGAGTTGGCTTTTTAATCAACAACAAATTATTGACGTTAAGCGTGTTGGTTTAGTTCGTGAAGCGGGGCAAAGAGAGCTTTATCTCGAAAAAGATGGTGTTTTCCTGAGTTTCGAAACGAATTATAAAGGCCGTTATAAAGTGTTTATAAGCCCGAAGTCTGAGCGGTATTCTTTCGAAGAAAGGGAGATTATTGTTGAGGCACAGGAGGGCGTGAATCGCTTTTTTTGGGATGGTCTGGACGGTGCCGGACGTTTTATGCCCGAAGGAACTAATTACCCGATTGGTATTTCTATTTCTTTAATTAAAGGGGAAATTCACTTTCCGTATTTTGATATGGAAATCAATCCAAATGGTATTATAGTAGATAGAGTAAATGTGGATGGTAGTATACATAGCGATGCTATAATGTTTTGGAATGATTCGGATATTACCGGGGGGCAGCCTCAGGAATCTTCCAAGCCAAGGGTAAATAAAGTTGGGACAGCTAGTCGTATAGATGGTCATCGCTGGGGGTCTTATACGGCGACTCAGCATGTGGAAGGGCCGTCAAATGGAGGTTTTGGAGCATATAGTTATGGTAATGATCGGGTGATGGATACTTGGACTTATAGTGCTCAACTCCAATCCGAAACTACAGAAAATATTAGTGTTGGAAAGAAGGAGCCTGTTAAAGAGGATAGTTCTTTGCCTGTAGCAAAGTTGCAATATGTTAAGCTGTATCAAGGTACAGACGCTGTATTTAATCTGTTTAGTAAGGCTGAGCTTGAATCTACGTCAGAGAACATTGGAAATATATCTATTATAGATACCCCACTTTATGGCAATATATCGTTAACAGGAACAACAGCTATTTACAATGTTAATGACAGGACTTATGTTGGCTCCGATGAGTTTTCTTATCGTGTTTCTGACAAGAGCGGTGCTATGAGCATTGTTAATAGGGTGTATGTACAGGTGCTACAAACTATTCCTATAGCCAAAGATGATTTTTTTGATGTTATTTATAGTACAGTTCAACTATCCGAAATGCTTAATAATGATTTTGTAGAACACAGTTATCTAAATAAAGAAAGCTTGAAAATTGTAACGTATCCAGTAAATGGGAGTCTGTATAAAGACGGGAATGGAGAGTGGTTTTACGAGGCTTATGAACGATATCTTGGTGTGGATAAGTTTATGTACCAGATTATGGATGGAAATGGAAATTGGTCCAATATCGCTACAGTAACGCTTCAGGTGAAAGGGTTATTTATACCAAATACCATTACACCAAATGGGGATTCAAAGAACGATACATTTCAGATTGTTGGGTTAAGTAATTTTGACCATGTAGAAGTGAGTATAGTGGATCGCTCAGGTAGGGTTGTCTTTTCGTCTAGTGATTATAAGAATGATTGGATAGTGCCAGCTCATGTGACTAATGGGGTATATTTTTATGTGTTTAAAGGAAATAAACATGGGCAAAAACCAGTAATAAATAAAGGTCCGCTTATGATTTTGACTTCTGTGAATAATTTTGCGAATTAGCTAAGAGGTCAGTGCCATTCTTCTCGGCCTAGTGTTTTCTTATTGTTCATCTCCAAAGGAGGATAGGCTGTTTCTTTGACCTTTAAAGTAGACAATATTGGTTGTCCTGCATCTACCCATGCAGAATACCAAAAAGATGCTACTTGGAAAATAGAGGCTCTCAAACGTCTTTCTACCATCCCATTGAGGGCGTTGTGGTATTGCGTAGCATACATATCAGAATAGGTGAAGATCAATTGGTTGTTTCGCTCTACATAAGCTTTTCGTTCTGACGCTTTGAAATTTAGCGATAGTTCCTTTTCTATTAACAAAACCGAATCTACTAATGCATTACTTTCTTTTACTATTTTCCATGCTGTAGCAAGCGGGTCCTCGATATATTCCGCTTTTTTTATAAAATAGTTATAATCATTAGAAAACATTTCTGGTAGTCTTGTTTCCCAAAAGGCATGTATTCCGATTTGATTACTAAATTGACCATTATAGTTACTACTGGTGTGTAGCGGGACATGTGCATCCGCAATGTAATGCCCTAGATCGGCACTGTGTTGGATGATTTTGTATTCATCTTTTGCTCTAAATGCATTGATTAGATTGCGATACGTTCTAACAATTTGCCATGGTACGACCCCTTGGGCCAATAATTTACGTTCTGTAAACTTTTCTACCGCCTTACTCCAATGTATAGGGATAGAGTCTGTGTTTTCATAACGATCTAAGTCTATATAGTGACGTGGACTTTCGACGGTGTCTACGTAACAGCGTTTATCTGCATCAACAGCTTTTTCTGTTATTAGTTTTATATTTTTCTTAAAGAAAGCGGATATTTCCGTCGGTAGCAAGAAAACGGCTGTTTCGTTTATTTTTTTGTGCGCGTAGAATCCCCATGATGAAAGTAGGAAAGACAGCGCAATAATGAAAAAAAAGAGTACTGTCGGTTTCATAATCTGTTGGATATAAGGTTAAAGATAATGAAATAAAGGACTTAACTATAATTTAATAATGGAAAGCAGATCAAATCAAAAAAAAACAGTATTTTCGACTTACTATAGATAAACATGAAGATATTGTACGCGATACAAGGAACCGGGAACGGACATCTTTGTCGAGCAATGGATGTAATCCCTTGTTTGCAACAATTTGGTGAAGTCGACGTATTGATTAGCGGGATTCAGGCTGATATTCCCTTGCCGTTTGAAATAAAGTACCGATTACACGGACTTAGTTTTATTTTCGGTAAGAGTGGGGGCGTAGATTTATGGAAAACTTTTATGAGTTCTACCATACGGAAGTTTATTCAAGAGATAAATTCTGTTCCTGTCGAAAAGTATGATTTGGTAATTAATGATTTTGAGCCTATCACTGCTTGGGCCTGCCATACTAAAGATATACGTTGTATCGGTTTGAGCCATCAGATAGGGGCTTTGCATCCCGATAGCCCAAAACCAGATGAAGGGGATATGATGGGGAAATTCATAATGAAAAACTATGCGCCTGTCTCAGATGCTTATGGGTTTCATTTTAAATCTTATCACAAATCTATTTATACACCAGTAATCCGTGAACCCATCCGTAGTTTAGAGCCTACAAATAATGGAC
>JBEBQJ010000009.1:0-60781 GCA_040395455.1 Sphingobacterium yanglingense
ATGACAAGTTCAGAGCGCGTAGGGTACCATCGTTATACCTTTCAAAACAAAAACACCCCGCACCTATTAATCGACCTCGGTTTTCAGATGAACTGGGACAAAGCGACAGACACCTACCTTAAACTAGTAGACGAATACACCTTGGTGGGATATCGGTTTTCTAAAGGTTGGGCGAATGACCAGAAGGTTTATTTTGCCATCAAGTCGTCTACCTCCTTAAAAAATACCCAGTTTTACAATGGCAACAAGAAGGTAAATGAATACCTCGTAGCCAAAGGCGCACACATTAAAGCCATAATCGACATCGACGCAGGAAAACCTGTAGAACTGAAGGTCGGGCTATCTCCAGTAAGTGTTGAAAATGCTTTAGACAATATACAACGTGAAATCCCCGATTGGAGCTTCGATCAGGCTAAATCCAATGCAACTAGAAAATGGAATGAGACGTTAGGGAAAATCGACTATGAGGCAGACACAAGATCAAAAAAAATCTTCTACACCGCATTATATCACTCCTATTTTGCACCAACGATTTTCAATGATGCCAACGGTGACTATATGGGTACCGACAAACAGGTACATCGCCAAGAAAACTTTGAAAATTACACACTATTTTCACTTTGGGACACTTACCGAGGGCTACACCCCCTAATGACACTCTTGGAGGACAAAAAGAACAAAGACTACATCAAGACCATGCTCAAGATATACCAACAGCAGGGCAAGCTACCTGTATGGCACCTTTGGGCTAATGAAACCAACACGATGGTCGGACTTCCAGCCATCCCTGTGATTGCCGATGCCCTACTGAAAGGCTTTATTGACCAAGCAGACCAGGAGCTCGCTTTTGAAGCGGTAAAAACCACAGCGATGGGATATGAAAATGGTCTTCGATTCGTACGTGACCTCAGCTATATCCCTATTGACAGTATGGATCACGAATCAGTTGCTTGGGCATTAGAATATGCTATTGCCGATTTCGGAGCCTATAAAATGGCCAAATACCTTAACAAGGATGAAGACGCAAGGTATTTTGGGCAGCGTTATAAGCTGTATGAAAAATACTTCGACAAGGAAGTGGGACACTTTGTGGGCCGCCATGCGAATGGTAACTTCCGACGTCCATTCGACCCGCTTATGGCCAAACATAGAGAAAACGATTACTGTGAAGGCAATGCTTGGCAATATACCTGGCTTGTACCTCACGATGTAAATGGACTGATGCAGTTATTCGGTGGCGAGCAACAATTCGTAAACAAACTCGATGAGTTCATTCAACTTCCCGAGGTACTGGACGATGCCTCTCCAGACATCTCAGGTATGGTCGGCCAATACGCGCAGGGCAATGAACCCAACCATCACGTTCCTTATCTATATGCCTATGCTGGCCAACAGTGGAAAGGAGCAGCCCTAGTCCATAAAGCGATGACTAAATATTACACCGATCAGCCAAATGGTTTATGCGGAAATGACGACGCAGGACAAATGAGCGCCTGGTATGTGTTTTCATCGATGGGCATCTACCCTGCCAATCCTATGGACGGTAAATATGTATTTGGATCTCCGCTCATGAAGTCTGCGAAAATAGCATTGGGCAATGGCAAAACATTCAAGATTGTGGCAAAAAACCAAAGTAAAGACAATATCTACATCCAACGGGCGACGTGGAACGGCAAAACCTACGACAAAAGCTACATCACCCACGATATGATTATGACTGGTGGTGAATTAGAATTTGAAATGGGAGCAAAACCCAACAAAAAATTTGGACAAACTTTAAGTACAAGACCATAACAGATGGCTATAAGCTAACAGCAACCTGCTAAAACATGTCAAAATAACAAAGGCACAGATATTGCAATTACCTTTCCAAAGAAAGGAATTATTACATGAAAGATTTAGGAAACATTAGCATTCAGGATATCAACCAAAATGACGGTGTTGACTTCTACGCAAGTTTTAGAGAGAAATTAATGGATGTAGAACAATTTCCTACATTGTATACATTTAAATTCATTGTACCCGCTACAATAGAGAATAAACAGGGTATAGAGGCTATTTTTGAACATCCGAGCACAAAGATCCAGATAAAGGATTCAAAAACAGGAAAATACAACTCCCTCACCGTTGAAACCTTTGTTAATAGTGCCGATGATGTAATAGACTACTACAAAAAGGTGTCATCAATTGAAAAAATCATTATGCTATAACAAAAAAAAGAGCTGTCAGAATGACAGCTCTTTTTTTTGTTATTTTAAGCTTCAACTTCCTCTGAAGCGAACTCTTCATATAATGTAGCGAAATTTTCGTAATCCACCGCCGACTCGGGCTTGAAGACTCGAATTTTTTGATCCTCTACAAACTGAAGTACATCTTTATCGAGATTATCGTCGGCCATCACGACAACGTCCGTGTAGGTCAATGCGCCCTTATAGACATCAGCATAGCTTCCAGAACCATAGACCGCAGCATCCTCTTTGGTTACATCTTCATCAGCAGCCATTTCTGCCAACTTGGTACCCATAGTGTCCAACCCTGAAAAATCCTTTTCTTCATTAAACAATGAATAAAAAACTTTCGCATCCTTAAAAGTAGGATCGTCATGATACACCTTCTTTAGATACAAAGGTATCATTGCCGTAAACCATCCATGGCAGTGTACAACATCTGGAGACCATCCCAATTTTTTGACTGTCTCCAAGGCACCTTTGCAGAAGAACAAAGACCGCTCATTGTTATCACCAAAGAACTTCCCTCCTTCATCTCTAAATATCTTCTTCCTTTGGAAGTACTCCTCGTTATCCAAAAAGTAAACCTGCATACGCGCCGCAGGTAAAGAAGCTACTTTAATGATTAATGGATTATCGTTATTATCCACCACTATATTCATTCCCGACAACCTTATCACCTCGTGAAGACGATTTCTGCGCTCATTAATACTACCAAAGCGAGGCATAAGAATGCGGATTTCAAATCCTTTTTCCTGCATAGCCTGTGGTAATTGGCGTGTTATTTCAGAAATTTTACTTATTTCAAGGAAAGGCGACATCTCGTGGGTAACAAACAATATTTTCGTTTTTGCCATCTCCAATTGCTTTTTTTATTTATTTGAACAGTAAAATCGGTGTACAAAGATACGAATAATATCTAATTTTTACAATCCATTAAAAATTAGACCTTTCTAAATCCAAATATATTATGCAATTTTGCCCCCTATTTTACCATAGTATCCATGGAAATATATAGTACAAAAAGTGACCTTCAAGCTCATTTGCAGACATTACGGGCGGCTGGCAAGCAGATTGCATTAGTCCCTACGATGGGTGCTTTACACGAGGGCCATCTTTCACTGATACGAGAAGCACAGACCGTAGCGGACATCGTCGTATGCAGTATATTTGTAAACCCGACACAATTCAACGACCCTAAGGACCTCGAGAAATATCCAAGACCCATAGAAAATGACATCGCTTTATTGCAAAGTGAAGCCTGTGATATACTTTTTCTACCTTCGGTCGACGAAATGTACCCTACAGCCAACGAACACTGGTCAATAGATCTCGGCGAATTGGATACATTATGGGAGGGAGCACAAAGACCGGGACATTTTCAAGGTGTCACACAGATTGTATATAAACTGTTCCATTTAGTACAGCCAAATATCGCTTGCTTCGGTCAAAAAGACTTTCAGCAGGTCATGGTCATCCAACGGATGATAGACCTCAAAAAGCTTCCAGTAACCTTAAACATATGCCCGACGGTACGTAATGCAAAAGGTCTGGCACTCAGCTCGAGAAACAGTAGACTCTCAGAACAGGGCAAAGAAGAAGCTTTGATCTTGTTCAACGTTCTGGATGAGACCAAAAACAACTTCGCCAACACGTCCATAGAACAGCTGCAACAGGAAGCTATAGCAAAGCTAAATACACAACCAGAGATTACGTTGGAGTATTTTGCGATATGCGAGACCCGCACACTACAACAAGCAACCGACAAGGATAACAACAAAAAGTATGTTGCCTTGGTAGTAGCTTGGATAGAAGGAGTAAGACTAATAGACAACATGCTATTAAATATGTAACGATTAAGTAACATTTAATCACTAACATTTAAAGAGATAAAAGCTAATTTTGTATTATGATGATTGAAGTAATGAAGTCGAAGATTCATCGTGCCCGTGTTACACAGGCCGAATTGAATTATGTGGGAAGCATCACCATCGACGAAGACTTGATGGAAGCTGCAGATATTCTGGCAAATGAAAAAGTGCAGATTGTAAACAACAACAACGGTGCACGCTTAGAAACCTATGTTATCCCGGGAGAACGCGGTTCGGGCACGATTTGTCTTAATGGAGCTGCGGCTAGAATGGTACAGGTTGGGGATATTGTAATCATTATCTCCTATGCCCTAATGGATCGGGAAGAAGCACGGACACACCAACCTAGATTGGTTTTCCCAGATGACCACAACCGTTTAATTAAGTAATTAATAATATATTGCTAAACACTATTTCTAGATATCGCAGCCTATTTGCCTACCTCCTAGCGGGGTGGATGTCTGTCATTGTCATCAGTGGAATAGTCTTTATGCACAAAGAGGTAACCTCTAAGGGTGAAATTATAACACACATTCACCCTTACGATTTTACCAAGAAAAAAGACAAACACCACCACAAAAACGACGCAGAGATTCAGTTCCTCAATGTTGTTTTTCAAGGTGCGTTCATCGAACCCGTATTTTCTATCGTTGAGGTTCCATATTTTCAGGAGTTCAACTATACAACGTACGCGGTTTATTCCAAAACCTACCACTTTACCAAGGACCTCGACACCTATCTCCGGGGACCTCCAATGCTTGCTTAGCGACTCTTTGACGGAGTCAACCCCCATTATACATGCTTTCAGTGTATAATCTCGGATAAGTATATTCTGATACAAGGGAATGATATGCCCTTTACTGCATTTTATGTCATAGGACACTAGTGTACAGGCTATTTCTGCAATACTTATAGGTGTATAGCCTATAGTACCCTTTATAAATATACCTTATACCAAACGTATTAACATTTTATTAGCTAATAACAAGCATTACACATTAATTATGTCAAAATTTTACTATGGCTTAATCACAGCCGTATCTATACTATGTTTCAACCTCAGCGTCTACGCACAACAAATAATGGGGTACGTCCATGATGCCGACGGCAACCCCGTGGAAAACGCAACTGTACGACTAGAAGGAAGCAGTAATGGTACAAAAACCGCACCTGACGGGAAATTTGAACTCCCACTCCCTACTGCGAAAGCGAAACTATCCATTAGAGCGATAGGCTACCTGTCCATACAGGAAGCTATTGAAAAAAGTTCATACCAAAGCGGAACCATATTTACACTAGCCAAAGACAACCGCAACCTTGACGAGGTAGTAGTCTCGGGAACATTAAAAGCAGTATCCAAACTCGAAAGCCCAATTCCGGTGGAAGTCTACTCGGCCAAATTTTTCAGAGCGAACCCTGCCCCGACTATCTTTGAGTCCTTACAGAACATCAATGGCGTCCGCCCACAGATCAACTGTAGCATCTGTAATACAGGAGATATCCACATCAATGGTCTAGAAGGGCCTTATACGATGGTTCTTATCGACGGTATGCCAATCGTCTCAGGACTATCGACCGTCTATGGATTGAATGGTATACCACAAGCGCTGATCGAACGCGTAGAGATTGTCAAAGGTCCAGCATCAACACTTTATGGTAGTGAGGCTGTAGGCGGTTTGATCAACGTAATCACCAAAGCACCATCCAATGCGCCCAAGTTCAGTTTAGAAGCTTTTGGAACAACCTGGCAAGAGTACAATCTAGATCTTGGCGGGAAATTTAATATAGGCTCGGCTCAATCGCTATTGGGGGTAAACTATTTTAACTACTCAAATCCGATTGACAAAAACAATGACAACTTCACAGATGTCACACTACAGGACCGTCTATCGATCTTCAACAAATGGAACTTTGCCCGCAAAGACAATAAAACATTCTCTGTAGCAGGCCGATACGTATACGAAGACCGTTGGGGTGGAGAGATGCAATGGAATAAAAAATACCGCGGTGGAGAAGAGGTATATGCAGAGAGTATCTATACCAAGCGCTGGGAAGTAATGGGTATTTATGACCTACCGGGCAGCGAGAACTTCTCTCTTTCGGTAAGTGCTAATGGACACAACCAGAACAGCTACTATGGTAACACTCCTTATATGGCGGACCAACGCATTTTCTTTGGACAGCTAACCTGGAATAAAACGTTAAAAAATCATGACTTATTAACTGGACTTGCCTATCGATACACGTATTACGATGACAATACTCCTGCTACACCAACATCCTCACATACGCATTTGCCAGGTTTATTTGTACAGGACGAAATTACCTTGCACCAGCAGCACAAATTATTAGTGGGTGCACGATATGACTATAACTCCATACACGGAAGCATCGTGTCTCCTCGAATCAACTACAAATGGAATTCGCAGGATAAAAGTCAGGTACTCCGGGTAGGTATCGGTAATGGTTACCGTGTAGCCAACGTATTTACAGAAGATCATGCTGCATTGACAGGTGCCCGCGATGTGGTATTTAAGGAAGACCTAAAACCCGAGACGTCCTGGAATGCCAACATCAACTATGTAAAGAAATTCTTCTCGGACAATGGCTCTGTTTTCGCTATAGATGCTTCAACATTCTACACGTACTTCAACAACAAAATCATTCCTGACTACGAAACCAATGTCAATCAGATTATCTATGCCAATTTAGATGGATACGCGGTATCAAAAGGAATATCTGTCAACCTGGACTGGGCCCATCATAGTGGTTTAAAAGCCATGATCGGCGGTACGTTGATGGATGTATATAGCGAAGAAAACGGGGAAAGAACCTGGCAAATGCTAACGGAGAAATTTATGGGCACCTGGACCATCGGATATAACATCCGACCGTTAGGATTGAGCATTGACTACACCGGAAATGCTATAGGTCCAATGCGCTTACCTGTATTAACTACAGATGACTACACAGATCCGCGTCCAGACAAATCAAAACTATTCAGTATACAGAATATCCAATTGACCAAACACTTCAAGAATGGCTTTGAGGTATTTGGAGGAGTCAAAAATCTATTGAACTGGACACCAACAAAGGGACTTCCTTTCTTGATTTCACGTGCACATGACCCATTTGAAAAAATTGAAGACTCTAAACTCCCTCCTTTTGACCCGAACTATGTCTATGGGCCAAACCAGGGAATTCGTGGATTCTTAGGGGTACGCTATAATTTATTTTAATAATGGTAAATTGTTAATGAAAAATTATCTATCCCATATACGAGCTTTACTTTTAATATCGGTTTTATTTGTGACAGGCACTAGCCTGTCACAAACAAAATCAATTTCTATCGCACATGTTGATAGCTTATTGACTAATGAACCAAAACCTGTCCTTATTCTACTTTCTACAGACTGGTGCCAATACTGTCAGATGCAAAAACAGCAGGTGCGTAAAAACAAGGAATTCGAGAAGAAAAGTAATCTATTTTATTATGTAGAGTTTGATGCTGAAAGCAAGCAAACCATCCGTTTTCAAGAGAAAGATTATGTATACAAGCCTACAGGTGCTAATATCGGCACACATGAACTGGCATTAGCCTTAAATGGTCCACGCAAATTGGCTTACCCCACTTGGGTACTATTAGACCAAAACTATCAGGTTATATTCCATCACGGAGGTGTCTTACGACCAACCCAGATAGACGAATTGATAAACACCATAGAGAAATCTGAACCTTAAAGTTCAGATTTTTTTTACAGCACACAAACACACTCATTATCAATCGAATTGTTAAATATTTACTAATTTTAACAAAATAGTGTAGCGCGATCGTTATTTTTACCGTTTCAAAGCCTAAACAACAATTTTAAATTACAATATGTACATAGAAGGGAGAGACCTAAACCTACATATTGACACTAAAAAATTATTTATACTAATGAAACCTTCATTTATGAAAGATTCATTGCCATTTAAAAACAATTTATACTAATGAAAAATCTATTTAAGACCGCATTATTTGCTGCAGTTGGAGCACTTGTATTTGTTTCATGTAACAAGAAGGACGATTTTGACTATGAAGGAGAAAGACAGCGTATCCTAGAACAAGAACAGCTTATAGATGCTCAATTATCTAAAGAAGCAATTGAAATTGAAGATTATGTTCAGACACACTTTGGAAGCTTAGCGCAACAAGACTCTGTGTTATATCCATTTTATGTTTTGGAAAAAAAGGTTAAAAGAGGTTTTTGGTTTGAAGTCCTAGCTGAGCCAACAGAAGAAGATGCTAAAGCTTATGACTATAAATACAACCCATCTGTTGGACGCGGAATCCCTGTAATACCTCCTAAAGTAAAAGTAAAATATACAGCTAGACTATTGGACGGAACCTTAGTTGAATCTGACACTGAAGGAACTACATATGATTTCGGTGCGCAATCAAAAGTTATAAATACGGCTTGGGTATATTCATTCCTTCCATACTCTATCAAATACAATGGAGATGACAAAATCATAACTGGACTGATAAAGAATGGATTAAAAAAGGGACACAAAATCAGAGTCATCACCCCTTCATTATTGGCGTATGGCAATGTTGCTAAAAAGGCAGACGGGACTACTTTTCTGAAAGACATTCCTGCTAACTCTATTATAATATATGAATTTGAAGTTTTACATGTGGAATAATCTTTTCCAAAAGACTATATAAAAAAGGAGAGGGTGTCCCCTCTCCTTTTTGCTTAAAACAAAACAATATCAGATAAAATCACCATAAATATGAAAAAAAAACTAGCTTATATTAGCTTAGCCTTCACCCTATTATTTGTTATCAGTTCTTGTAATAAAAGCCAAGAGGTTTTCGATCCGGTTGCTCAACTTGAAGTAGAAAAACCGATCATAGAAGCCTATGTAAAAAAGAACTATCCAAATGCTGTTCAACACGAGACTACAGGTATATGGTATGAGGTTCTGGAAGCTCCAGAAGAAGCAAACTATAAATACCCGTTAAAGGATACTTTAAATCAAAAATGGATCTGGACAGAAGGTACAATTAATTATAAAGGCAAACTTATAAGCAATGGAGCTATATTTGACCAAACCAAAGATCCAGCAGTAGGGACGGAACTTCCCCTATATATGAGTTTAACCACAGGTCAAGGATCAGTTATCACAGCTTGGTTGATGGCTTTCTATCCAAAAAAGGTTACAGTTGAGTCAAAGGAAATCAATTTAGGAATGATTTTCGAAAAAGGAGCTCAGGAAGGAGCAAAATTCAGAATAATAACACCTTCCTACTATGCGTATGGCAATAGAGCAGCAGGAAGTATACCTGCTAATTCTCCCCTTGAATTCGAAATTGAAATCCTTAAATTAAGAGATTTCAATCCTCCAAAATAAAACAAAGATATCTTCTAAAAGTAAGAGCCGCACCTGAGAAAATCAGGTTGCGGCTTTTACTTTTACTAGACTTTTTACCGTCTAAATCTTTCTATAACCCTCCAAGGACCACCTTGATACCAACTAGGGAACAGCTTAATATTTAACAAGGATTTCATACGGACTTTATTCGGAGATAACAGGGACTTCATTCGGATAAAGTCGAATAAAACGCCTGTTATTTCCTTATTACATCCTGCTCTATTACTTTTTAAAAAACAACTTAGTAATAACTTATCCCCTAGATATTAGTATATTAGTATCAGCTAGTTAAACTTAAAACAACATGGGAAGAACAAAAAATGGCCCCATTGGATCTGCCAGCGGGAAAATCGGACCTTTAGTATTTTACAAATGGAAAGATAAAGACTGCGTTCGGAGCAGACCTAAGGTCAACAAGAATCGCGAGCTATCTGTCGACGAAAAGAAAAACCGAGGAAAATTTGGATTTGCACAGAATTTCCTAAGCCCGCTTAAAGTAGCATTGGCATTAGGGTTTCACAATTACGAGCCAAACCGGACCGCCTTTAACTCGGCTATGTCCTATACCTTACATAACGCCGTACAATCTGATGACGACGGTTTTTACATCGATCATTCGTTATTTCACATCAGTAAAGGGATAACATCCCCTTTAAAAGATGTGACACTGGCTTATGAAGAAGGAGTCCTCACCTGCAATTGGGATTACAACCCAACAATTGTCAGAGATTTAGAGCTACATTCCTTTCGTTCACTATTTGTGGCTATTCCCGATTCGAATACAAATGATATACAAGGACACACCCTACACAAAACACTGGTGGATAAGCAGGAACAGATGCGTATATCTTCCGGTTCAAACGGAAAAGTCTATCACATACATCTGGGATTTGTCGCTGTCGACCATAGCAGCCGAATCATCGACAGCATTTATGCTGGTACAGTTAAAGTCTAGGGGCAAGCTTATTACTTGCCCTTAAACTTCGACTGCTCCAATATCTTTTGCGCATCATTCTCCCGGAAAAGCGCAACAAGATCAAGTTCAGGATTGCGCTCCATAAACTTGCGCACCATCATCCAACCGATATACGAACCTAATTTTGGGGCGGACTCATTATTTTCACCAAGTTCAGGTGTAAAAGGTGCATCGGTAAAATATTTCTGTGTCTTTAAATAATCCGTATCATAGAGCAATCCTTCCTGCAGAAACCAGGCCCAAATATCGGCTTGATACTTCTTGGCCCAGGCAAGTTGCTCGACGGTATAGCCAATCTTGGTATCATCAGAAGCTGATTCAAGCATAACATCCATGGCATACAATATCTTGCCGTTATACACCATGTGCTGCAATGTATTTTGATTGAGATTGTCCTGTGGTAAAAGCTCCTCCCTCAAAATAGCTTCCACAACCCGAGGCGTTATATTCTCCGGAGTAAATCGGCGAGACATATACAGCGGTATAGAACGTACCAATGCCGGGTAGAACTTAGAATCGGCTCCCAAGAACATATCCAACCCTATCCCCACATAATCTTCCCCTATCGGGGTCTGAAAAGAAAAGCCACCCATAAAGGCTATAAAACGAGGTATATTATATTCCGGAAAGTAATACTTTATATACTTAAGAGCCTGTGTCAACTCCTTTTCCTGCTGCTTCAAGTTCGGATATTTTTTGGCAACAGCATCAGCTAGATCAATAAAATCCCTTTTCTTCAGTACCTGTACCAGGTTGTCCTTCAGTAGTAGTGTATCTTTTGGATTTCCGACTTCAAGCATCTGTGTCAAATAGTCGGAATAGAAATAAGGATAATCTCGTTGCCATTGCGCATTCTTACGGAAGATATCAGGTGCTTTCAGCGTATTAAAATCTTGGTCAAAACGTTCAACTTTAATATCGAGATCTACTTTGGACACATCAGGCCTACGCACTATATCTGTTTGGCTACAAGAAGTTATTATGACAATGAAACAAGCATTAATTAAAAAAAAGGAATATTTTTGTAGTGTTTTCAGATACATAGCAATCGAATTAAGACACAAAAATATAATTTATATAACAATTAAAAACTATGGTTAATTTCACAAAGCGTTTATTTCCTTTCGTCATCCTATTTTTTGCACTCCTATCCACTTCCCAAGCACAAAGCTATTATTATGGAAGAGAAAAAAATATACGCTTAGGTCTGGCGATAAATCCCAATGTGGGCTGGTTGCGCTATGAAAATAATCAAGAAGGCAGTGCCAAACTTGGCTTTTCTTATGGCTTAGTTGCGGATTTAGGTTTCGCAAAAAACTATTATTTCTCAACAGGATTATTGATAAACACCATTAATAGCCGTGTAGAACCCGCTTTCCGAAGCGTAGAAAACAACGACCCCGCAATTCCGAAATACAAAGACCTCTCTCTTAAATATGTGGATGTCCCACTATCTATAAAACTGAAGAGTACACCAAACGAATTTGGACGTTTTTATGGTCAGTTTGGCTTTACGGCAGGGGTCAAAGTATCTTCAAAGGAACAACTTGAAAATAAAAACAAAGAGGCAACGAGTGCAGATTTATTCCGCTTAGGCCTACAAATTGGTGGCGGTGCCGAATGGAAAATAGGCAATGATATGGCCGTAATGACTGGCCTTACTTTTAACAATGGTTTTACACGGACAATGAAAGACGGTTCCCCTAAAAGTTCATTTGTCGCATTGAACCTAGGACTATTGTTTTAGACAACCCGGTCATAACTATTAGGTATAAACAGATGAAGATAGCATTAGCACAGCTCAATTATCATATTGGTAATTTTGAGCAGAACGAAGAGAAAATCATAAAAGCGATAACTCGTGCCAAGGAGGAACAGGCCGATATCATCGTATTTGCAGAATTGGCCATCGGAGGCTATCCTGCCAAAGATCTATTAAGGAATAGTGTTTTTCTGGACCAATGTCAACAATCTTTATCACAGATAGCTACACACTGTGATACCATAGACTGCATCATCGGCGCCCCTATTCGCAATGCGCACGAAGAAGGAAAGCAACTCTCCAATGCCGCTATAGTTATCACTAAAGGGCAAATCACCGACTGTCGCAAGAAATCCCTCCTTCCTGACTATGATGTATTTGATGAATATCGTTACTTTGAGCCAAACCACAATATACAGTGTATCGAGCTACAAGGAAAAAAAATAGCCCTCACAATCTGTGAAGACCTTTGGGACAATGATTACGATAATTCCTACAAAGGAGATCTCATGCTGGAATTAGCACAAGAGAAGCCGGACCTAATTATTAATATTGCGGCCTCTCCTTTCTCTTATACCCATTTTGACAAACGTATATCGGTATTAAGCAACAACGTACTAAAAGCAAATGCGCCTCTAATATATGTCAATCAAATTGGAGCACATCTAGACATCATATTTGATGGCCGTTCGCTAGCGATGAACAAAAGCGCAGAAGTCATAAAAGAGCTTAACGCTTTTGATGAAGACCTACAGTATGTGACATTGGAGCATGGAGATCTGCAAACAACAGCAGTACAGCAACCTGCAAAGCTAGGAGAGATAGCGAGTATACACCAAGCGCTATTATTGGGGCTAAAAGATTACTTTGCTAAATCCGGTTTTAAGAAGGCAGTACTTGGTCTTTCTGGCGGATTAGACTCTGCTATAGTGGCAGCATTGGCCGTAGAGGCTTTAGGGGCTGAGAATGTCCTTGCGGTCCTGATGCCTTCTGTATACTCCACGACACATTCTATAAAAGATGCGATGGACCTCGTCGATAATACCGGATGCCAACACCTTCTATTGCCGATCAAGGAAATAGCACAATCCTTTGAAGATACGTTACAGGAAGCTTTCGTCGGGTTAAAGGCAGACACCACCGAGGAAAACATACAGGCACGTACTCGGGGGACCCTATTGATGGCCATCAGCAATAAATTGGGATATATTCTCCTTAATACATCCAACAAAAGCGAGGCAGCTGTAGGATATGGCACACTGTACGGTGATATGGCTGGTTCGCTAAGTGTAATTGGTGACGTCTACAAGAGCCAAGCTTACAAACTAGCTACCTATATCAACCGGGAGAAGGAAATTATTCCAATAAACACCATTGTAAAACCACCTTCGGCAGAGCTCCGTCCAGATCAAAAAGACTCGGACTCACTCCCGGATTATGAAATACTAGATGCCATCCTGTACCAATTGGTAGAACGCGAAAAGTCAGGATCAGAGATTGTGAAATTAGGTTTTGACGAGCAGCTTGTACAACGTATTACAAAATTGGTCAATAATGCCGAATTTAAGCGTTTTCAAGCACCTCCGATATTAAGAGTGAGCCCAAAAGCTTTTGGCTCTGGAAGACAAATGCCATTAGTTGCAAAATTTTGTTACTAGGCATTAAACCTTTTGAATAACAGCGGGTCATAAGGTATATAATTAGGATTAGTTATGAACAAAATAGTAATATTTCTAACAGCATTTGTACTTTTAGCGTTCGCATCGTGTTCGTCGCACAAGTACCATACAACACGGGTTCAAAATCTTGATTTCAACCAGTTCAAGACATATGGCTGGTTAGAGCCGGTGGATTCCTTATCAAAGGATTATTATAATAACGATATTGCCAAGGGTAATATCATGACTACAGCTAATAAAGAAATAGAGGCACGTGGTCTGACATATTCAAAAGAAAACCCTGACATTCTATTTCGATACATAGCTATTGTCAATAATAAGAGCAGAATCGTATATAGTACTCCTTATTACGGAGGCTGGGGATGGGGTGGTCCTTGGGGCTGGGGAGGTTACTGGGGTTGGGGAGGCTACTACGGTGGGTCTTACCCGGTAGCTAAAGAGCGTGTACGCTACGGACACCTTATATTCGAAGCTATAGACCGCAAGACAAACAGTGTAATCTGGCAGGCAAGAGGTACTACAGAAGTCAATGAACCAGAAAAGGCAATTAACGAATTACCGAAGACGGTTACAGGCATCATGAAAGAATACCCACTCCCACTTCTGAAGAAATAAAATACTAATAAACAAATAAAGATTGTATAGCCTTTAAATCGTTTAATAATGTTAGACGATTTAAAGGCTTTTTTTAGACAGATGCCCTTAGTTTTAGATAAAAAGGAATTTCTAGTCTATCCTTCGATTTATTCTTGATGAGCTCTGCTGCCAATCGTCCCATCATCTCGAAATCCGTCGATATAGTCGTAATCCCATTAAGAATAAACTTCTTCAATGGGGTCTCATTATATGAAATGACTCCCACATCAACGCCAATCTGTAGCTTCTTTTGAATAATTTTATTCAAAAGTCTGACCAGGTCATCTTCTATAATATTAATATAGCAAGTTCCCTTTTCAATCTTTTCCTTATCCAGTCTGGAGACCAGCTCACAATCAAACGCATACTGCTGGCAGAATTTATAAAACCCTTTGATAATAGCCTTTGGGAAGTCACTAAAATCCGGAAACACCAGCTTCATCGTTTTATACTTGCTCAACACTTCATTAGCTTCCTCGAGGGCAGAGTAGATATCCCGTTCATAGTTTTCATATACTGCAGGAAAATCACCAGGAACATCATCAACAAACCGCCCCAAGAGTAATAATTTTTCCGAAGGGATTTTGCGAATAATATCTGGCGCTTTGTCTCTTCCCTCTTTAAAATGTGGAAACAGCACATAATGATCATAGGTTTTAGTGAGATTGCCCAGAAGGCTATTCAGATAGGACAAATCGGAGTTATAGACAAACAGATCTAGATTGGCAAAATCCCCAAGCTCTTTGGCAAAGGAATCATAGACTATTTTCTTATGTGCACTGAGCTTATTCAAAAATAAAGCAATCTTCAGCTTTGACTCCACATCGGTTTTTTTGATATAATACCCTTTCCCAGGGGTAGACCCAATGATTTCTCCGTTTTTCAGATGCCTATAAGCTTTCTCCACGGTATCCCTAGAGATTTCCAAATAAGCACTCAGCTCGTTAATTGACGGCAATATCTCATCTTTATTCAAAATACCATTTCTAACGGCATCTGTAATTGTATTTGCCAACTGTAGGTATTTTGGAGTCGCAGAAAAATCACTGATTTCTAAAGTTTTTAAAAACTGGGCGTTATTAGAAGACATAATAGAAGCTTATCTGGTTTATATACCCTAAATATAACTAGAATTCTGCGTTATACCACACGGTCAGGACGTGTAAAACATTCTTTCTTCTTCCAGTTAGACCATCCTGCTCCTTCATGCCCTGATATTTTTAACGGTGTAAATTACTTTTTTAAAAATTCACTAAATTGGATAATGATTTCAACCGTCTATCCTATCTAACAGATCTATAAACAGTTATCAATTACAATAATCGATTCACATATGATACACAAAACATTTTTGAGATTAGCCTTTCTATTATCCTTCGTCTTTTATGCTGCAGGCTCCGTAAGAGCTCAAGACAATCGTAAAATCGAAATTGAAATCATTCCTAGCAAACCGGACTGGCGCGCGCAACGAGGAGAGAATATACATTTTGACATCCTCGTAAAACAGGGCGGTAAAGCACTAAAGTCCGATAGTGTTTACTATGAGATAGGCCCTGAGATGATTCCCCCTTTCAGCAAAGGTTATATCAAACAATTCAAAGGCAAATTTGAAAGCCCGGAATACACCCTTCATGAACCAGGATTCATCCGTTGTATTGTCCGTGTACGTGTAGAAGGAAAGGATATACAAAAAATGGCTACAGTAGGGTTTGAACCAGAATTAATCCAACCAACACAAGAAGTACCCCTTGATTTTGATGTTTTTTGGGACAATGCCATTCGCGAATCCAAACAGATTCCATTACAGATCAAAAAAACCTATCTACTTGAAAGAAGTACAGCGGATATTTCCGTATTCGAAGTAGCCATAGATCATATCAACAACAGTAAAATATACGGTATCCTCACCATGCCAAAAGCTACGGGAAAGTATCCTGCTATACTCCGTGTACCGGGAGCTGGCGTTAGACCTTATGGTCCGGACATCGAACTGGCCAACAAAGGTTTTATCGTTCTTAATATCGGTATACATGGCATATCAGTTACGATGGATTCTATTGTCTATAAAGATCTGGCTACAGGGGCACTACGTCAATACTACAACAATAATATCCATAACAAGGATGAATTTTATTATAAAAGGGTATATCTTGGTTGCCTTAAGGCAAATGATTTTTTGACATCATTAACAGAATGGAATGGCCAAGACCTCGTAGTAACCGGAGGTAGTCAGGGAGGCGCGCTCAGTATAGTCACTGCAGCTCTAGACAAAAGAGTAACCGCCATGGCAGCGCTATACCCCGCCCTATCGGATCTGACCGGTTATCTGCACCAACGGGCCGGAGGCTGGCCTCATTATTTCAGTGCAGGCAGCTATAGCAAAATTGCCTCCATACCTAATGTACAGGACAATCTCTCTTATTATGACGTCGTCAATTTTGCCCGAAAAATCCAGGTCCCCAGTTTACTCACATGGGGATTCAACGACACCGTCTGTCCTCCGACCTCCATGTATGCAAGTTACAACATCATGACTGCCCCCAAACACCTCAGCATCTACAAAGAAATGGGGCACTGGACGCATCCTGACCAGAAACAAGAAGTCAATACTTGGATTCAGAATATAACCAAATAGCGTTAAAAAGCCACGGCTACCCTCTAGTTTAGAGGGTAGTTATAAAGTCAATCATCAACTGTGTGTAAGCATCGAACTTTGTAAAAGGAAGAGTCTCAAATCGATCATAGACATCATGATAGGCGCCTATACCTCCTAACGTATAAAGGAAAAAAGAAGGTACTCCTTTTTCATAAAAGGGATAGTGGTCACTTCTATTCATAGGCCCCCTGACAAGAACCTGAGGCAGGTAGGATTTTTCCTTATTGATCTGTACCAACCGATCGAATTCGGTTTTGGAAACTGTCCCATTGACCACTTGTATTCCATCATCACCGGTACCAGCCATGTCAAAGTTCAACAAAAATTTGATCTTAGAAAGGTCTATCTGCGAATTATTCGCGAAATGGATTGAGCCTAACAGGCCACTCTCTTCGCCAGAGAATGCTAGAAAAACCATATTATATTTTGGTGGATGCGCATTGTAGTATTTTGTCAAATACAATAGCAAAGCTGTTCCACTGGCATTATCATTCGCTCCTGGAAATATAATATTCCTTCCGATCGCACCGACATGATCATAATGTGCTGTAATAACAACAGTCGAATCAGAACCACTCGTTCCTTTGATATAACCACACACATTATTGGTCTTATAGTCCTTTTGATACTTGGCATAAATATTCAGATCGAGTTCCTTCACCGCAAGACCTTCTGTAACCACATCTTTTACGTATACAATAGGTCGTTGAATTTGCCGGGTAGCTCCCCTCCATAATAATTTCTGTTTCGTATCAACTAGAATTCCTTTATAAAGTCCTCCCTGAGCAAGATAGAGTAGACTCATCCGAAACTCATCGGCTTTCATATTTTCAAGAGCGACAGCTTCATCTACAAAAATAATTTTGCCCGAATAGGCGGGGTTGTTCATCAGCTGACGCAGGAACAGGGTATCTTTCTGTAACGACACCTTACTGATGTCAAATCTACCCCGCAGAGAAGGACTACTAGCTTCAATAAGGGTATTAACACCTACTGATAGCTTTTTATTATCCAATGTGACTTTGACTTCCTTAGGGAAGACATTCGCATCCATCGCGAAAGGTTGAAAATAGTGACCCTTGAGTGGCAAAACGCCATTCTTCCTAAATTCACGAGCTATAAAGGAGGCCGCTTTCTTATCTCCGCCAAAAACATAACCACGCCCGGCAAATTTTTTGGAAGCGAGTTTTTCGACTATTGGCTTAGCATAATCGACTTGGCCCAATAACATCTGTCCCTGTAAAAACAGGAGCATTATAAGTGATACTATCTTCATTTTTTAGAAATTATAGGTAATATAATATGTGAGGGATGCGCTTGGTCCATATAAATCCGGTGCTCCTGTTTTTCAAAATCCCGGTCATCAGCGGTATAAATATCAACAAACTTCTGAGGGTTTCTATCTACTAGAGGAAACCAGGAACTCTGAATATGTACCATAATCTTATGCCCTTTTTTAAAAACATGAGCGGCATCCTGCATATCAAAACTAACAGCGGTAACTTGGTTGGGTTTCAATGGCTCAGGATATTCAAAGCTATTTCTATACTTAGCCCGCATCACGTCAGCCCTCACCAAAGATTGGCACTCAGAAAGCTTGGCACCTTTTTCATACGGATACACATCAATCAACTTCACTACAAAATCGGCATCTGTTCCTGTTGAACTTACAAACAAATTGGCCTGAATATTTCCCATGATGCAAATATCTTCATCCAATGGCATAGTTTCAAAGACTAGCACATCCGGTCTTTGGCTGGCAAAATACTGATCCTCATACATGTACTTAAAGCCTCTAAATACCGTCTTATCACGGGTATAAGGAACTGGGTTATTAGGATCAGCCGTATAACTTTGAAAAGTGCTTTTCTTTACCTTGGGTCTGTCGAAACTTAATTTCATTGCTGCATTGAGGTACAATGGCGTGGCTTGCTGCTCCTTTGGTGGCCAGGCAGACGGATATACCCATTTATTATCTCCAGTGACAAAAATAGAAATTGGAGCTACCTCCTGTACTTTCCTATCCTTGAGCTGTCGAACAAAAAATGGAAGCTCTATCTGAGAGCGAAAGTAATCTGATGTATTCTGTCCAAAGTCCATACTGTCCAAATATCGACCTGTCCCCTTAGTCCAAGATCCATGATACCAGGGCCCCATAACAAAGTGTACCTGCTCTTTTTGGATCTTGGAAAGAGCCCTATACGTCTTCAAAGGCCCATATAGATCTTCCTGATCATACCATCCACCTACAACCAGCACAGAAGGACGAATTGTATTGATATGCTGTAAATAGGCTCTATCTTTCCAATACTGGGTATAATTGGGATTATCCATCATCTCATTCCATAGGATGCTCTCTCCTCTCAAATAATAGGTGTTGAAATTTTTAAGAGCTCCTGTCCTTAGATAAAACTGATAGGAATCCTCGGTATTGTAGGCCCTAAATCCATTAGGGCCAGATGTACTGATAGAATCCCGTTGCTTGCCAAAGGAAGAAAGGAAGGAAAAGCTCCCCATCAGCATAAAGGCACCGTTATGGTGTCTGTCATCTCCCAGGAACCAATCGGTCACTGGAGCTTGTGGAGAAACGGCTTTCAGTGCGGGATGAGACTGAATGAGCGACATCGAAGCGTACATACCGGGCGAAGATATTCCCCAGATCCCAACCTTACCATTGGAAGTCAGATGTCCGACAAGCCAATCAATGGTATCGTAGGTATCTGTAGCTTCATTCGCATTTCCATCCTTGGTATAAGGCCGGTTGGCAATAAAATCCCCTTCTGACTTATATTTCCCACGAACATCCTGATATACAAAAATGAATTTCTCCCAAGCAAAACCTATATGAGGTCCCAAAGGTACCCTAAAGTTCATTTCGCCATAGGGTGCACTACTGTAAGGAGTGCGTATCATCATAATGGGGTACTGTCCTTTATTATCTTTAGGTTCGTATATTGTAGTATACAGCCTGACCCCATCCCGCATAGTAACATAGACCTCCCGTTTGGCGTAATTATCTTTGATAAAAACGGAGTCCTGGCTTGTATTCTGTCCATAGCCCAAATAACAAGCACAAACAAAAATCCATATGCACCATACTTTTATTTTCATTCTTTGCTACTTTCTTTTGGCTGTCATAAAATATTCCAATTTCCCCCCATTCATAATATCCTGATGATCGATTTTCCAGTTGTCGATTTTCTTCCCGTTCAACATCACCTGCTTTACAAAGACATTCTGTGCTCCCTGGTTATGAGCGACAATCTCAAATTTACGCCCATTATCCAAATGCAATACAGCACGTTTTACAACAGGGCTTCCGATATCATAAGTAGTAGCTCCGGGGGATAATGGATAGAAACCAAGTGCCCCAAAAAGATACCAGGCACTCATCTGTCCACAATCATCGTTACCACCAAGTCCATCTGGCGTGGGTCTATACATACGTTGTAGAATATCCCGTACCCGTTTTTGGGTTTTATGTGGTGCTCCCGCATAGTTATATAGATATACAACATGATGAGAAGGCTCATTACCATGCACATAGTTTCCAATAATACCTTCTCTAGTGATATCTTCTGTATTTTCAAAGAATTCGTCCGGTAGGTGCATCTCAAATAACGAGTCTAAATGGGTAACAAACTTTTTATCACCCCCATAAATACGAACTAAAGACATGGGATCATGGGGTATGAAGAGGCTGTAATTCCACGAATTACCCTCAATAAATCCCTGTCCGTGGGTATCTAGAACATCAAAATTGGCAACAAAGTTACCGTTAGCATCCTTAGGGCGCATAAAACCAATAGTGCTATCGAATACATTTTTCCAATTTTGAGAGCGTTTGATATAAGTTTGATAAATATCATCCTTACCTATTTTTTTGGCAAGTTGCGCAATACACCAATCATCATAAGCATATTCCAATGTACTGGATACCGAGTTGCTATTGGATTCTGCAGGGATATATCCTAAATCGGTATAAGCACCTATCCCCTCGAAATCCCGTCGTTGTGATGTCCTTACGCAAGCGTCCAAAGCCTGCTCGGCATCACCTTTATAAGTCCCTTTCAAAATCGCATCAGCAATAACCGAAACACTGTGATAACCACTCATACACCAGTTATCATTTGCATAATGGGACCAGATAGGCAACATGCCCAATACACTCTGATTATAATGCTGCAACATCGAACTCACCATATCTGCATTGCGCTGAGGCTGTACAATATTAAAAAACGGATGCAGTGCCCGATAGGTGTCCCATAAAGAGAATGTAGTATAGTTCGTAAAACCCTGCGCATGATGTATATCTTGATCTAGACCTTTATACTCCCGATTATGGTCCATATAAAGTGTAGGACCTAGAAAAGTATGGTACAACGAGGTGTAAAAATTCACTTTATCATCGTCAGATACCGTTTCGACACTAATCTTCTCTAATTCTTTCGACCATTTGTCTCGTCCCTTATTCCAGAGCTGATCAAAGCTATAGGATGCAGCTTCCTGCTGTAAATTTTCTAGCGCGTTTTTTTGACTAACTGGTGATACGGCTAATTTAACAATGATCTGCTCTTGATCTTCTGTATCAAAGTCGAAGTATAATTTGAGATTCGCACTAGCGAGGTCTGGGAAATTATTGCGTTGGTTAAACTTGCGCCAGAATCCTTTATAGACAGTCTCCTTATCCGGAGTGGCACTTCCATAGGATTTGAAAGGCTTAGATAGTGACATCGCAAAATAAACAGTGCGTGTCCTTGCCCAACCATTGGTCTGTCTGTAACCTGTAATTAGAGTATCATTGACCACACGAACCACCGTCCAGACATTCTTCTCGGGATAATTATAGATACCAGCCATAAGATCCACGATTAAATGTGACTGATCAGATTTTGGAAAAGTGTAACGATGTACCCCTACGCGCTCTGTTGCCGTCAGTTCAGCATTTATACTATAGTCAGACAGGTACACCTGATAATAATTGGGACTTGCTTTTTCATGCTGGTGACTGTATCGACTCCGGTACCCCGAGCCAGGCTTGTCTGCCGTCCCTGGATTCAAGCGTAATGGCCCAACGGTAGGCATGATTAAAAAATCCCCTAAGTCAGAGTGTCCCGTGCCGCTAAAGTGCGTATGGCTGAATCCTACAATTGTAGGATCGTCATACTGGTATCCGGCACAATACCGATATACATCCTTGTTATACTTTCCATCGAGAACATACGACAAGGTATCCGTCTCTGGGCTGAGCTGTATGGCGCCAAATGGTACCGTAGCTCCGGGATAGGTATGTCCCATCTTGGCTGTCCCTATAAAAGGATTTACATAGTCAACCGGTTTCTTCTGCCCGTGGGCTACAACAATGGAAAATAATCCTACCGATACAAACAATAAGAGTTTCTTCATTACTTTTCACGTTTTGAATTGTTTGCAACGACTTCCTTCTTGGTTTTTGTCCCTAAATACTTAACTCCATCCAAATTAAACCCTTGAACATCGTCAAAAACAAATGCTGGTCTATAATCGCTCTCTTTCAGTGTTAGCGTAACATTTTCAAATTTAATATTCTTGGCATGTCGCACAAAAAATCCCCAAGCGGGCAGTTCTTTAAACTGTGAAAATTCAGGATAGGAACTCTCCATCTCTGGAATACTATCCAGTGCGGCCTTAGTGATGCCACGATAAGCATAATGAGGATTGGCATCGCCCGGGTAAACCAATTCTACATTACGAAATGTAACGTCAGAAATAGGCACGTTCTTGAGTCCCACAATACCTGAAGGGGATATATTTCTAGGGTAATCTTCTACTGGTCCTTCATAATCATAACCAATATCTGGTTTATTCTTAGAAACTTCTACTTTTACATTTTGGATAAGGATATTTCGAATAGCTCCCTCTCGTCCCTTATTCCAACGGGCACCTATCCTCAAATAAAAGGGATTGCCAACGTTAATACCCTGCAAACTGTCGACCACGATATCTTCGACGATACCTCCATCCGGAGTGGCTATTGTAAAAACAGAACGGAAGGTGTCGTAAATCTTATTATTAATAATCCTTACATTTTTATAACCACCTGCAGAGACGGTTCCAAATTTTATACCATTAGCACTTGATCGACCTACACAATTCCGAATCTCTATATTCTCACAACGCTTGGTCGCATCATGAGATTTCAAACAAATCGCATCATCAGCGGCATCAATAAATGAGTTAAGCAACTTGAAATTCTTACAGTCAACAATGTCAATTCCGTCATTGTTCCAAAAGGCTTTGCTATCTACCGTGATACTATCCACAACCGTATTAACACATTGATCATAGACCTGTACCCAATCTGCTGCATTTTTAATGGTAATACTATGAATGGCTACATTTTCACATTCTCTAAAATAAATAGCTTTAGGCCTTCTGTTACGAGGACGGTCGTAGTCCAATGGGTCTTTAATAATTCCACTATGAATCTGCCCTAACAGATTATAAGCTAAATCACGCCCTTGCCCGTCAATTACCCCCTTGCCCCGAATAGAAATATTATTGGCTTTGTTGGCGTAAACTAATGCACAATTGGGTGTCTCTATATTATAATCATAAATATTTGTTGACCCAACCAATATCGCCCCTTCTTCCAACTTAATATGTACATTCTCTTTTAAAATAATAGTTCCTGTAAGGTACCTGCCTACAAAAAAACGAAGCGTCCCTCCACCCTGTTCATGGATAAAGTCTATAGCTTTCTGTATGGAAGTTGTATTGAGCGTTGTACCATTGGATTTAATGCCAAATAATGACGCATTATATTCTTTCGCCGACACAAAGTTGACGAGTAGGAAAGACAAAAATGTCAGTAGTGCAAACCTGATTTTCATAGTTATACGTTAAATGGACTTGCCGTTTGCTAATAGGCAATTCGTTTTTAAAACATTGGAATTTGTACCCTCTTGCACCAATGCTTGCTTGGTAGATTTAAAGAACAAATCCGATAAATTAACCTGAGAAGAATTCAACAATACCACGGCATTGCTCTGCGGGCTATTGATTTCAAGTTTCCTTAACTTTATAGATTGGCAGTTGACAAAGGAATTTAGAACTCCTAGGCTATTAATCTGCATGATTCCCTCTATCGCAATATTACTCGTTTTTGAAAAATACAGTTGGGAAACCTTATCCATTGCAAATTCAGAGCTCAGCAGTCCTTTTTCTTTCAATGAACGAACATGCAAAGCCAGTGCTTTAGATTGTCCATCGATCACTCCCAAACCTTTGATCTGAATATTCTGCTGTCCCACGCATGATATCAGCGTATATCTCCCATCGATCTGCTGATAGTCATAGATATTTGAACTACCAACCAGAACGGCACCTTCATGAAGTTCAATATGAACGTTAGACTTCAATGAAAAACCACTGGTCACATAGCGTCCCACATAAAAATGAAGTGTACCACCACCTTTTTTAGCAATGTAGTCTATTGCATATTGTATAGAACCTACATTATTGGTCACACCATCTGATTTACACCCAAAAAGGGATGCATTAAAATCCTGAGCAGATGCCTGTATGCTCCACAGAATAAAAACGAAAGCACTAATATATATTTTCATAATCTCCTTTTATTTAACATTTACATTAGTTGAGTTATGAATATGATAACTCTTCTCCAAAGCCTGATCATTTAGAAAAGCCTTAAACTGCCAGTTTCCTCCTTGCAAATCATCCGCTACAATAGCTGGTCGATAATCTTCTTTTTGGATTGTGAATTTGATATTCTTTAGGTTAATATCCTTGGCATGCCTGATATAAAGACCCCAAGCTGGCAATTCCTTGAACTGAGAAAATTCAGGATAAGCAGCTGGCATTTCAGGAATATTCTCTAAGGACTGCGCATCTAACCCTCGATGCGCAAATAGTGGGTTTCCCCCTCCCGGATAAACAAATTCGATATTTTCTAGATTGACATTTTCAATCTTATATTCTGGAAGACCAATGATACTGGCGGGAGAAATATTACGTGGCATATCCTCAATAGGGCCTTCATAATTATAACCTAGATCAGGTTTATTCAACGGAACTTCAGCATATACATTTCTTATGGTTACATTTTTCATGGAAGGCTTACGCCCTTTACTCCAGCGATCTCCAATTCTTAAAAAAATAACATTACCGGTGTTGATACTTCTCACCCCATCGACCAATATATTTTCGACGAAACCTCCGTCTACTGCGGCGAAGGTAATTGCAGACCGATACGTATCATAGACGACCAAATCTCTCACAACAAAATTCCTAAAGCCACCTCTTGATACGGTTCCAAACTTAAGGGCACTGGCACTGGAGCGTGCCGTACAGTTCTCTACTAATACATTTTCACAAACTCCATTAGAATCATGTGATTTAAAACAAATCGCATCATCCGCTACATCAAAAAATGAATTCTTGATAACTACATTCTTACAGTCTACAACATCAATCCCATCGTTGTTCCAATAGGATTTGCTATCTACATAGATTCCTTCCACATGTAGCCCATCACATTGATCATAGGTTTGGTTCCAGCTAGCAGGATCTCGTAGTGTAATATCTTTTATCAAGACATTCTTACATTCTCTGAAGTATATGTTTTCAGGCCGATTCCACTCCCTTAAACGATCTAACTTCAACTCATCCTGAACAATACCTTTATGTACATTTTCTACGGCATTGACAGCGGTTTGGAACCCTCGACCATTGATAGTCCCTTTGCCGACGATGCCAATATTTTCCTGTCTAATGGCAAAAATCATCGACTGCCAGTTGACAACACTATCCTTGACATAATCAAATGGATTATTTGATCCCAGTAGGTGTGCCCCCTCCTCCAAATGTAAGGTGACATTTGATTTTAAATAAATAGATCCAGTTACATAGTTGCCTGGGCTGAACACGAGGGTTCCCCCTCCTTTATTGGTAAGAAAATCAATCGCGGCCTGAATAGATCGTGTATTCAGCACCCGACCGTCGCCATTGATACCAAAATCAGAGACCTTATAGTCCTGAGCAGATACTGCTCCGTATACGAAAGATAGAAACAGTAAAAAAAATGTTCTTAATAGGTTCATAATCTAAATTGTATATAATGTTACCGGTCCAATAAGTCCCATAGATTGAATATCTTGTTCGCGTCCCTTTCTATTGACCCAATACTGTGCATTTTCATTGTCTACTAATGTCTTTAAATAGTTTCCCATTGTCGTAGTGACCCGAACCTCTAAATTATTCGCGCCTTCTATAAGTAAGGAAGACAAGTCATACAGACGTCTACCATACCATTTCACTCCTGCAGACCGACCATTGACAAATAACTCGGATATACCTGCAACCTTTCCCAAGTTCAACACGGCCTTAGTATTTCCAGACCAGGCAATCGTCTTTTTATAGATAGCTTCACCAGAAAAAGAAACTAACCGTTCATCCTCTTTGAAATCAACCAGATGGTTCAACTGGAGGGTATTTGAAGTCAATTCTTGGCCATGTCTCAGTTCTAAATCCCACTGTTGATCCAATGTTTGTATATTTTTCCCGGATGTAGGAAGCGGGGTCCAAATTTCTCCTGTTTTATTTCTATCAAACACGAATAAAAGAGAATCGGTAGGTCCTAAATCTAATGACAAGTCCATGTTCTTTCCAAGCTTCACTTTATAGCGCTCTCCTGTATCTAAATTCCAAAACCAACATTGAAATTTTTGAAGTTCTGGAGCTAAAAAAGTGCAGCTCCATTGACAGCTATTGAACTTGTGTGCATTTTGAATAAAATAGAACTCGGTTCCATCGTCTCGCCTGTAGCGCATCTGCATGACGTAAGGATTTGCTTTAGAGACACTCAAGTAGCCTGGAAGACGATGGCTTTTCAAAAGGTCGCTGTACCAGTCGATAAAATTGTTATCAATAGGTTTCTTTACCGTAACAAACTGCTGAGGATACCGTCTTAGTTCTTGGAGGACCGCCTGTATCTCTGCGTCATGTACCTGCGATTGATGCAATCCTAATGATTTTTCAGGAACCGTTTCTATTGCAAATACGCGACCGCCCCCTTTCACAAATTGCAATATTTTCTGCATTGCGGTTAAGGTCATACGCTTTAGTCCTGGTAAAAAAAGTACGGAGTAACGTCTACTACCATATCTAAGAGTTCCGTTTTCCACCTGACAATCCTGCAGAATGATCTCCGTTATATAATCGGCATTTCCACCGTTTTTATTGATAGCCTCCCACAGCATAGAAGTATAGGGGACATTCAGCTTTTCTGGAAAAGGGTCTGTCTGCACACCATTCTCTGACCAGAGGTCATAGTTGGCTGGTAATATCGCTATATCAGCAAAATAATCTGCATTCTGTAATTGAGACGACAACCTCGCTTTATAATTATTTAGATATTTAAAATAAGGCCACCAATTGTTACGCTCATTATAAAAGGAACCATACTGTATCCAGCCGGGAAATGCTGCTTCTTTGGGCGAGTAATTAAACCCATGCCATATGGAATGGGTGATGCCCGTCATAGCACTCTGATCAGAACCTAATTTGAGAAGTTCTAATGTCGCATTAAAAACAAGATAGGTATTGGTCATTTCTTCACAGCTAACAACTCTTTTGCCTTTTAAATGTGCGGCAGAAGAAACATACTTGTCGATCATTGTATAGCCTCTGCCTCTACGGTAATCTTCATTGGACATTTCTTCTCCCAGTTTGTGACGGAGGTAATTTGTTGTCCATGACTCCCCTTCAGGAATGTCATAGTCCATACTACTTTCTAATGGAAAGAAACCCCTTCCATAAGCTTGTGCACGAGACTTGACGCCGAGCTCCTTGCACCAACTGGTATATGTATCTGTAAACCGTTCTTTGAGTAGGCAGGCTTTTGTAAACTCATAGTCAAAACGGACCCGATTAAGCGTTTCGATTAATTGCGGACTTTTTTTTGCACCATAATTTTCGTCAACAACAGCACCCAGGCGTCCGACTTTGAATAGGATAAAAGGAAGGTAGGGCATAAGATCATATCCTCTTCTTTTTTGAAATTCTATGGCAAAATCATCACACCAATTGCTTCCTTCTAACTCCATACTATCTGTAAACAACGCCCTCACATAATTTTTAAGGGGGCCTATTTGTTGTTGCATCTTATCAGACATCCGATGTAGGTAGCTCTTCACTGCTTTTTGATCCATGTGATTTAATATAGATCCTGCGGCACCTGGAGCACCATTGATTACCGATGCAAATGCCCTAAACCTAACCAATGCATATACAACATGCTTTCCTTCGGGTATAGGTATTACAATTTCGTCTTTACCTATTTCTGAAGAGAAATCGACGACGTTATCAAAGGAGTCCATCGGGTCTCTGACCAATTTTAACGACATAATCTCCGGGCTACGCATCGTATTCTTATCCGTTACTCCTGGATCCACATTGCTAAATATGTGATAGGGTTTGGCTCGATATAGCATCGGTCCCTCGACCGGCTCCGCATGTACCAACACCACTTGGGCAGTTTCTTCTTCCTTCAATTCTTCGGACCCGAAAGGCCAGCCCGAACCAACAATCAGATCGGAAATCATTCCTTCTTTCTTGCCTTCATTGGAGGCGTATTGCACCATGTCCACCCACTCGTCACTTAGCCACCGTAAGGATCGAATCCCTAGATCATCGGCTCTCTTGGGAAACGAAATGGGATTAATTTCAACTCCTCCTATACCGACATCTTTCAACAGTTTCAATTCTCTGCTCAGCTCTTGCTTAGTGACTTTATTGCCATTCCACCACCACCGTACAAAGGGTCTATATGTCGCATCTGGAGACAGAAACAATTTATAATAAGCATCCTTATCTGCTAATCCTGACGATGCTAAAGTCTGGAAAGGCCTAGCCAATAGTAATGAGGCTCCAAGTAAACTGCTCTGCTGTAAAAATGTTCTTCTCTTCATAATTGATTGGTTAGTTAAAGGATCAGTGTATGCTCTAGGTGTTTTTTAATCCAGATATTTTGTTGCCATTGCTTGTCTCTATCTAAATCTTGATTGCCTGAGCTAATCAAATAGGGTGGTGGTCCAAATTCAGTACATATGCTAACCTGTTCTACTCCACGGTCTTTTTGTATGTCTATCCACTTTTGCCATACTGCCACATGAGTATCTACAATCTGCCTATAGGTATGCTCCCGAACATCTGGCACCTGCGAACCCTGACTATGTCCTACCCTCGCATGTATATGATCGACTTGAAGCAGGATCTCCTCTAAAACGGGCTGCCTATCCTCTAGATAACTTTCAGAAACACAATACCAATGGGAAATATCCAAAGTGAGCCGTAGTCCTGGAAATAATTCCAGGATTCTAGGGATAGTATGTAATCCATAATTCCACTTGTTACGATGTGTTTCCTGAAGAATAGGAATACCATATTGTTGGGACATACGTTCACAAAGGAGCAACCCTCGCACAATGTCTTCGACTTCAAAATATTCTCGCCCCATCTGGACTGAAATAACTTCTGGTCTAAATGTTTTTTTCGCTAATTCACCGTAATAAGACAATTGTTTTTCCAATAGCTGATAGTAATCATTAACATGCTCGAAAGGCTCTAATACACAAGTTACAATTGTATACTTCAATCCTCTGCCATGGAGCAACCGCAACACCTCTCCATGGTCACTCTCCTCACCAAAAGGAAACCATTCTACGCCACAATAACCTTCCTCTTGAATAGCATCTAGAAATGTCTCCCATGCGATATGCTCACTTCCCCAGCGAGGGTAGAAAAAATCCACTTTTACCATGACGAATGGTAAATCAATGGGTTTTGTTCATCATTTTTTAATAGATCTCCGATTTTGAGTTCCTTCAAATAATCCTCAGGAATAATATTAGCCTGTCCGTTGAATACATTACCATCAGGCATATAGGCACAAGTCATAGCTCTGCGAAATCCATTAGTCATGTTAGGGCCAGCACCGTGTATCGTCAATCCATTGTGAAATGTACAGCTTCCTGCTTTCAAGGGAGTAGGAACGGGATTAATCTTCGCCATATCGGGATAGGCCTCAAAAATAGTGGCCATATTTTTTCCAATTCCTAAATTCTCAAAACTTGTATGCTTATAGGAACCAGGTACAAAATACATACACCCATTCTCTAAGGTAGAATCATCCAGTGCAATCCAAATGGATAATGCATTTCGGTCAGAAAAAGACCAAAAGGGAGTATCCAAATGCCACGCTGTAGGATTTGCAAAAGGCCTTTTAAATAACGCCTGGTCGTGCCAAATACGAATACCATCAGCTCCAGCCAATTTTGCTGCCATTTCACCAATACGCCGATCTAACATCAACTCCTTCACTCCCGAGTCGGTCTGCCAAAGATTCAGCAATTGGTCAAATACTTTTCCAAAATAATCAGCATCTTTATTGATACCATCATCATCTCCGACTTTAGCTTCTTTACCAGGCATCTTTTGCCCGGCGCGTTGCTCAACAGCATGGAACACAACATCTCGCCAATGCTGTAGTTCATCAGGATTCAAAAAGTCGTCTACTACCAAAAAACCGTTCTCCTGGTAAAATGTAATCTGCTCGTTGTTAAGTTGGTTCTTCATATGCTTATAATTAAATTAGAAGCCCGGAGGCTAGATTTCGGGAAGTATGAGCAACGTCCCAAGTTTTAAAATAGGTTTAAAAAGGGGCCTGTTTAGCTACCTCAAGCCCTTAAGTTTCTACAACTTGAATATATCAAACATTGTCGGTTATTGCATCCTGAACTATCCTGACAAGGAAGGAAAAAGGGAAGGATCGTCCATTCTTAAAAATGGAACGATCCATATAAACACAAACACGAACTTTAATTTTGATCAGCTTTATTATTGTACTGCATCTCATCCAATGGGATTTGCAATGTCATTTTACTGACCGCATAACTGGATTTATCAACATGATTTGCCGAACTAGCTCTATTAACCGGGATATTCCAGCGTTTATTATTATAAAACTCTCTACCTCCTTCTCCCCAAAGTTCTAGACGAGTCTGAAACTTGACCATATCCAGTGGATCCATCCCCTGCATACCACTATAGGTATCACAGGTAAGGTCTGTTTGCCCCGCTATGGTCCTAGCTTTCAACAAAATATTCAATACATCCTTAGCATCTCCTCCTTTTTGATCCTGAGCAAGCGCCTCAGCTTTCATCAACAATACCTCTGAACTACGCATGTAGTAACAGCTCACCCGCCCAACGTTCTTTTTGTCTTCACTGCCCATACCATGTGTTGCAGCAAATTTCAAGTTAGCATAGCTTGGTATAATACGTTTGACACCATTTGTAGGATAGGTGTACTCACCCAAATCGTTTTTCAAAAAACTGTTTATCCTAAAATCATGGTTATCAATCTTGCTATATAACCGTTCGTCTATTCGGGCAAATCCTTCTCCCAGTCCTCCATTTCCCTCAGCAAAGCAATTCATCCACCAGTTGTGCACTGTTACAGCCTCCCCTACAGGGAAACCTAAGATAACCTCGGGGTTGATATCTATATTTAAAAAGCCATTCTGCTCGGGTCTAAACTCAGGCGTCGTAGCACCAGCTTTGTTTTTTCCGCCATAAACAGCCTCCGTCATCAGATTTGGGTATTTAGCCAATATTTCATTACAGGCACTTACGGTGGTCGTCCAGTCTCCTGTCCACAACGACACTTTCGCTAAGATGAAATAAGCTACCCCCAAATCGAAGTCAGTTTTATCTGTCGTAAACCCAACTCCTGCTTCTTTCAACAAACGGATCGCTTCCGTGATATCATTCTTAATAAATACATAGGTTTCTTCCGAGCTAGAGCGAGCTTTACTCTCTTGTATTGGAGCAAAACGATCATACAGAGACAATCCTAACTTCGACTTCCCTCCCTGTAGATAAGCGTCTTGGTAATTCTCCATCAAATAATTATAAGCAAACGCCCTCAACATCAACCCCCTAGCCTTAAATTCCTGTAGCTTCTTATTTGTATTTACAATATCATCCCCGATATAATTGAGCATTTTATTGGCCGTATTGACCATATTCCATCCATAACTCCAATAGGGAAAATTCTTATCCGATGCGTCAGAAATAAAATCACGTAAGTTATACTCGTCACCACCAAACATAACTAGGTTTCGGGTACCGAATACAATGTCATTTCCTTCTAGGTTACGCATCGCATCAAACCCCTGATTACTAGCATACCTAGATTCGGACCCTAATGCACCAAAATTTATCATCTTAGGCATATTATTGGCCATACCGCCGAGCACCATTTGTATTTTCTTCTCATCTCCACTAGACAGCAGTTCTTGGATCTGTTCTTCAGTAATATTATTAGGAGGCGTAACATCCAGCTGTTTGCTGCATGAAAATAAAGCGGCAATCCCTAATGTGTATATATATATTCTTTTCATAACAAATGTCTATAAGATTAAAAATCAATATTAATACCTCCAGAGAATGTGCGCATGGTTGGATACGAATAGGCTGCAACCTCATATCCTCCAACCAAAGACTGTCTTGGATCGATTCCTGAATGTGACGTTTTCATAAAAATATTGTCTCCTGACGCAAACACACGTAGTCTCTTGATTTTGGCTTTGCTCGAAATAGATTCTGGCAACGTGTAACCAATAGTAACATTCTTGAAGTTGAGATAGGATGCACTGAACAAAGCTAGGTCACTGTACAGCCAACTGCCCGTAGTAGCACCATTGCCGTATGTATTACCATACATAACCATAGGGAACTTGGCTCCTTTGTTATCTTGCGTAAAGGTATTACCCAATAACTCAGAAGAAAGGGCTTGGGTGGGGTTGTCACTGACATACAATCCATTCCCGTATTCTGTACTAAAAAACTTACCTCCTAACTGATAGGCAAATGATGCATAGAGGTCAAAGTTTTTATACTTAAAGAAGGTACTGAAACCGCCAATCCATTTCGGAAGAGCACTTCCCATTTCATATCTGCTAGCTTTGGAATAATCTGTGGTCTTAACGCTTTCACCTTCCTTATAGCCTGGATAAGTCCCGGCATCGGCTTCTGCTTTGGATATACGGTGATAGAACAAAGGTAGACCTGTACTTTGGTCTACACCGCCGTACTTGAGCATATACATGTTGTAAAAATCTTTACCTTCTCCACGTAGGTATGCAATCTGATTGACTCCCGATGTCCCAGTCGCACTCCAACCTTCGACGGGTGAAGTCCAATTGCCATCTAAGGCATCCGATCCCGTACCTGCAGGTACTTCTTTCAGAATGGTCCTATAATGAGTCCCATTTGTCGAAAGGGTCCATAAAAAATCCTTGTTCTTGATAACATCAACCGCGAGTTCGACTTCAATACCTTTATTGTTTAGCTTGGCAGAATTTGTAGCTATCGAAGACTGTCCTTTTGAGATGGCAAGAGGCTGATTCCAAATAGCATTGACTGTGGTACGACTGTAGAAATCGAATGATCCGCGTACGCGATTGAGAAAACTAAAGTCGATACCTCCATCTAATGTATTGATATTCTCCCAAGTCAGCTGATCATTGACATACCCATTAAGGTTTAATGTAAAGTTTGCTGGAATACCTGTACCATTCGTCGTTGAGGTATAGGTTGCTCCATAAGACCAAGTTTGGTACCCAGCGTAATTTCCTACACCATTTTGATTACCGATAACGCCATAACTTGCCCGAACCTTCAACATATCCAACCAACCTTTTGTATTGGCCATGAATGCTTCATTGTCCAAACGCCATCCTGCGCCTAAAGACCAAAATGTACCCCATCTATTTTCTTTCAGTTTAAACTTAGAGGAGCCGTCTCTACGAATCGACCCTTGAAAGAAGTACCGATCATCATAGTTGTAATTGACACGGGAGAAATAACTTTCCATCTTTCGGATATCCTCACTGCCTCCAGGATTGGCAAAAGTTCCTCCATCGTATCGCCCTACGAAATTGACATAGGACGGAAAGTTTTCAATCAATGCATATGAAGATCTATAATTGAGTCCTTCGCTTTTAAAAGAGTCAAATTCATGGCCCAGTAATGCCTCTACATTATGTGCACCTATGGTTTTTGAATAATTCAAAAGCTGTTGTAAATTTATTATCGTAGAGGATGCTGCAGTTTTTCCGAGCGCACCAATGCCAGGTACCTGCCCTGTCTCACTGTTCCAATAGCGGGTTCTCATTTCATTGAATTTGTCCATCGCTAAATTGGCCGTAAATGTAAAATCATCTAAAAATCTGATTTGCCCAAATACCCTTGAGTTCCAATCATCAGCTTGTCTTAAATCAATATCATTATCCAAAACGGTAAGAATATTAGTAGATCCATATGCTGCAGAAGTTGGTCCAAGCGGCGAATAGGTATCGCCTTCTAGGACATGAACCTTTTCTTTACCATTTTCCATAATAATACCTCCGTTTTTATCTCTCGCATAGAGTTGTACCAATGGATTCTGCCCATTTATAAAACGGAATGCATTGGCAGAGGAGCTCCCCGCGTTACGTCCAAAACGTGTAGCTGGTGATTGTGTAGCTCGTCTCGAATAACCTACATTTCCACCTGCCTTAAACCAATCGGTGACCTGAGCCTCAAAATTTGCCCGTCCATTATAACGTTTAAAGGAGGAACCTCGGATGTAAGAAGGATCCTCTAAATAGCCTCCAGACAAAAAATAACTAACTTTTTCACTTCCTCCAGAAATAGATAGGTTATAATCCTGTCTCGTCCTATTCTCTAACAAATAATCATCATAACGATCACTGTATAATAACTTAGCATTGGGATTTATTTTTCCATCAGTATTCACCAAATAAGCACCACTCATGCTGGAGCTAGCGGTATTACCTGCCCCTGTAGTTGTATAGACTGCACCAGGTACATCGTATAGCATCCAGTTGCCTAAATTGTTACGCTGAAATTTAGTTGTCGATCCGATATAATCAAAAAGGTGCTCACTGGCAAATCGAGCGGCATCTTCATGACTCATATTCGGGTTCTCAAAATTGGTTGTATAATTTTTTGCTATTCCAGAGCCACCAACTCCATACCGCACAGAGTTATAGATTGACAGCCATGTAAATTCATAAACGTCCTGGGGTTTTGCTATTTTGTCAAACTGATAGGGCCCTACCTGATTCATGCCCCATTTGCTTTCAAAAGAAATATTGGTCCGATCCGAACGTCCTTTTTTTGTTGTAACCAACACAACGCCATTTGCACCACGAGCACCGTAGAGGGCTGTAGAAGCGGCATCCTTCAAAATACTTATACTTTGAATATCTTTCGGATTTAATGTCGCTAAAGGGTTGTCGTTCTGTGCAGGTACTCCATCAATAACAACCAAAGCATTTGCATTGTTTTGGCTAGCCGAACCGATACCACGGATGCGTATCCCCATATCCAAACCTGGCTGTCCATCGACCGCAGCTATTTGTATACCAGGCGCGGCACCCTCCAAGGCTCTACTCACGGTAGAATTGGATTGGACCTCTAGCGCCCTGTTATCAACGGTAGACACCGAGCCTGTTAAATCCTTCTTCTTGATAGCACCATAAGCGACAACCACCACCTCATTCAATACCTTGTTGTCTTCCTGAAGATTCACATTTAATACAGCCCCCACTGAAGCTTCAACCCGCTGGGAGACATACCCAACATACTGAATCAACAGGACAACTTTGTCTTTACTGACTTTAATTGAAAAACGACCATCTTGATCTGACGAGCTGGCGTTTCTACTGCCTTCTTCCTTGATAGATACTCCGCCCAATGGCTGGCCATTGGAACCGCTCACAATAATCCCTTGAATGCTCTTTGCAACCTGTGCAAAAAGACCATAGGGAATACCAATGATGAGGGTCATGCAAAGAAGAAATCCATAATGTTTTAGTTTTCTTTCCATTCTAAATAAAGGTTTAAAATATCTATTGGTTAAAATTATACGTCATAACTAAGTAACGAAAAAACAAGCGAACAACCGTACCGCACTATCCTGCTCAATCACAACACGATATAAAGTTTAAACATCAATAATATGACGTAAATGAATAAGATTATGAGGTAGCTTTTTATTGTTCCAACGAGTATGAAGAGCCATAGCTGCCCCTATCGCTGAGGCTTGAGGCATGGAAGCGGCATACACTTTCATCGTAGGAAATTCTTGGGCAAGCAGCTGCATGTAGATATCATTGTCACTAAACCCGCCATCTACACAGAGATGGGACACCCGCTCCGAACCTATTATTAACCGTGTGCTCCTGGCCTGGGATTTGACCAAGTGGTAGACCAAGCTATGGTAGGCCTGTTCTGCGCTTTCAAATTCCTCTAAATTAACTTTGCTAAAGGCATCCAAATCGGAAGACACGGGCCTGTTACGGACAGATTCTAACAAGTGTTCATTTTTCTTTACCATAAAGAGTTCACTGACGGAGACACCAAAAAAGTCGGCAATACGTTTGGCTTGCTGCTCATGAATATATCCTCCGAAGAGACGTGAAGCCTTAACGGGAATCCCTACATAAGAGAGATAGAATAAGCAGTCCTGGCCTAATTCTTCTGCTGTCAAAGGAGTATTATTAAATGGATTCAGGGAAATACACCAGGTCCCCGTTGATATCAAAATAAAAGGTTCTTTAAATTTTAAGAGGTAAGGAATGACTGCAGCCGAACTATCATGAAGCCCCGTTCCTACCAGGTAACTTGACGAAGACAGTGTACTATCAAAAACCGTATCAAAGGAATATTGTGTTGGAAACAGCTTATCGAGCCCTTCGTCAAATACCCATTGATGATATTGATGGGTATCATAATTCCATAGTGCGGTATGACAGCCAATACTGGTAATATCAGTACTAGGTACACCCGTCAATAGACAACTGAGGTATTGTGGTAGGTGTAAAGCATAGACCACATGCTCAAATAATTCTGGACTTTCTTTTTTTAGCCGTAGTACCTGTAATCCGGAATTCAAGCTTCCTAACGGAGGCGAAGCTGTTTCTAACGCAAAACTGCCTTCGCCTCCGTACTGTGCATATAATTGCTGGGCAATGTGTTTTGGATATTCTTTAAGGTAATTATAAAGAACAGTTAACGGGGTATGCTGTTCGTCTAAATAAACGAAACTAGCACCATAAGCAGAAAAGTTAACCGCTTTTAATTCATACTCTTCTATATCACTTATCTTCTGGATCGTACGCAAGACAAAACCTGTCAAGGCTGTAAGATCTTCACAAGAATCGCCATCTTCGTCAAGGAGCTCTTGAAAAGTGGCAGACTGCTCGAAAACAATTTGATAATCCTGATCAAACAGAAAGACCTTTTTATTCGTCTTTCCGATGTCGAATATTGCAATAACCGGAATCTTGTTACTGTTCATGACACTTTGGTATTACAATCCCGTACCGACAGAATGTTCACCTCTTTCCAGCACCAATTCCTCCCGTAGGCGCTCTTTTTGAAAAAGTTTCAAGGGATTGATTGCAGCACCGGCTCTACACCTAGCTTCCGCTAACAAAGGCCTCACATCGGTACGAAATGCTCCTTGTAGTATTTCTTGAGCTGTTATGATATCATTTTCATGTTGAGCGTTTCGCAAAGCTACCCGATCCACCAAAAGGGCCTGTGCATAGGCTATTTTAATAGCTTCGACGGATTGTAATAAATCCAGCAAAGGATCCTTCATATTATGCGAAGCATCAATCATCCAGCCTAAACCTGTTGCATGATCAATCCCGCTCCGATCCATGCCATCTATTAGTTCGTTGAAGATCAAGAAAAGCTGATATGGCTTGATACAACCTGCCGTCAAGTCATCGTCAGCATATTTACTATCATTGAAATGAAACCCGCCCAACTTGCCTTCCATCATCAATAGTGAAACAATCTGTTCAATATTAGCATTGGGGAGGTGATGTCCCAAGTCTACCAAAGTATAGGCTTTTGGACCTAGCTTATTGGCCAATAACAAAGATTGCCCCCAATCTCCTATTGTTGTAGAATAAAAAAATGGCTCAAAGGCTTTGTACTCAACAAATAACTTCCAATCTGTAGGGAGATGTTTATATATTTCTTCCATACTGGATAGTGTATTTAAAAAAGAATCACGAAAATTCAACTGCCCGGGGAAAGAAGAACCATCAGCCAACCATATTGTCAATGCTTTTGACCCCAGCTCAATCCCATATTTCATCACTTCAATATTATGCTCCACCGCTTGCTGCCGAACTCTCGGGTCTACATGGTGCAATGAACCATATTTGTAACTGTACTGCTGTTGGGGCTGGTCTTGAAAAGTATTAGAATTGACAGCGTCAAAAGACAAGTTAAGATCAGTAGCTAATTGTTTGATATGTTGTACATCACTAGGTATATCCCAGGGAATATGCAGCGAAATCGCCCCGCTAGATCCATTAAGTGCATGTAGCAACCCGACATCTTCTAGTTTTTGTTCTAGTGTTGCGGGCTCTCCCCGGCCTGTGAAACGTCCAAACCTCGTTCCTCCTGTCCCTAACGCCCAACTTGGAATCGCAATTTGGAACCGTTGTAGTTTGTCTAGAATTTCATTGAGCCCAGAAATTTCTTCGGTTAAAAGCTGAAACTTTTTATTGTGTTGGGCCACCAAATCGTTATTATGCCGCTCAATAATCTGTTTATCCAGTATCATAAGTTTATTGGTTTTTTATATAGTTTATAAGTAGTTTTTGGAGTTTCAATATACAGCAGATAATTGCATAAATCCAAATCATTAACGGACAAAAGCTACCGATATCCCTCCATCCACATTCAATACATTTCCGGTAGACTTATGCAGTAATCCCCCAACAAAGGCAAAACAGGCATTTGCGATATCTGTAGGTAAAATGATTTCATTTAACAAAGTACGTTTGGCATAATACCCCGGTAGCTCATCGACCGTTATTCCATATGCTTTGGCACGTCCCTCAGCCCATCCTCCAGCCCAAATATTACTGTCCGATATGACGGCATCTGGATTGACCACATTTACACGGATTTTAAATGGGCCCAATTCTGCAGCACATAAACGACTAAGATGTAGTTGCGCTCCTTTTGCGCTTCCATAGCCAGTATTATTAGGACCGCTGACCAATGCATTTTTACTGACAATATTTAGAATATCCCCTCCTAAGGCTTGGCTTTTTAACAATGTCGTAGCAACTTGGGTAACTAAAAACTGTCCCTTAACTAATACATCATAAAGTCGATCCCACTCGGCCTGCGTGTGCTCTTCTATGGATTTGGAAATAGACAACCCGGCATTATTGACAATAATATCTATTCCCCCAAAACACAACGACGCAGTGCCAAACGCTTTTTCAACCTGTTTAAGATCCGTCACATCTAACGGAATTGCAGCAATAACATCCTTTCCAAAAATCGCAGCAAACTCTTCTTGGGTCTGCTTTAACCGTTCTTCATTTTTATCATTAAGCAACACACATGCGCCTTCAAGAAGAAACTTCTTGGCAATTGCCTTACCTATCCCTCCAGCGCTACCAGTAATCATCGCAATCTTACCTGACAAGGACTTAGGTGCGGGCATACGTTGCAATTTAGCTTCTTCTAATAACCAGTACTCAATATCAAACGCCTCTTGATGTGGTAAGGATGTATAAGAACTAACGGCCTCGGCTCCTTTCATGACATTTATCGCATTGAGATAAAACTCAGCAGCAACCCTTGCTGTCTGCTTATCCTTAGCAAAAGAGAACAAGCCTACTCCTGGATACAGAATAATCACTGGGTTTGTATCCCGGATAGCAGGACTATTGTCATGCCTACATGCCTCATAATATTCACTGTACATTTTTCGGTACGACTCAAATTGTGGTCGTATTTTATCTGCTAGTGACTCCTTATGGTCAAGGTTTTCATTTTTATCTAGGTCTAGAATCAAAGGTTGGATCTTTGTTCTCAAGAAGTGATCCGGGCAACTTGTGCCCATTGGAGCAAGACGTGTCAAGTCATGTGAATTGACGAACTCCAGAATACGTTGATCATCTGAAAAGTGGCCTACCATATGGCGTTCGCTCGAGCAGAACCCTCTTAACACGGGGGCAATCTTCGATGCCCTCTCCAATCTTTCTTCTTGATTGAGGCTTTTTATCTTTTCTCCAGAAAAGACAGGTTTTAGCTTTCCGTAGTTGTTTTCTAAATAATCTGCGCACTTTTCTATAACATCCAGTGAATTGACATAACAATCGTATGAGGTATCTCCCCAAGTAAATAATCCGTGTGACCCCAGCATAATCCCCCTTATTCCTGGATTTTGTGCCAAACACGCCCGCAACTTTAATCCCAAGTCAAATCCTGGGCGCTGCCAATCGACCCATCCAATCGTTCCTTCGAATAGATCTTGAGTAATCTGCTTTCCGTCTTTGGCTGCAGCAATTGCTATTGCAGCATCGGGATGCAGATGATCAATATGTTTGAAGGGTAAAAAACCATGCAACGGTGTATCAATAGAAGGTGCTTTAGATGAAAGATCGAAAATACAATGGTTAAATAATTCTACCATTTCGTCTTCAAAAGCAAGTCCACGATATACTGTTTCTAAACTTCGTAATCGATCTACATACAATGCGGCCAATCCCGACTTTTTGAGCGTCCCGATATCTCCTCCAGAACCTTTGATCCACATGACTTCCACTTCCTTACCAGTCAAAGGATCGTTGTCCATCATTTTACAGGAGGTATTACCCCCTCCAAAATTGGTAATCCGTAAATCCGCACCTAGTATATTCGATCGGTACAGCAGTAGCCCTACTTCATCTCCTTCCAGTGTATCGGCTTTTTGCGTGTCCCACAAATAATTCACATGTTTGTATGTTTTCATATGTATATAATTTGATTTTCAATTGTCATTAACTTGTCCCGACTTGTCGGGATGGAATATCCAAACTATATTCGTCCGTGTTTGTGTAGCCATTGCTACTTGGATATTTCATATAGTTTTATTTCTATTGTTAATAGAATATCTAAATTTCTCGCTGTTACTCGCTACAGCTGTCAAATAACGAGTTTCTCGTTTCTTATGTTAACGTCTTGGCAAAACCGATAACACAAATCGACACAACAATCAGAGCTATACCTGATAGGATAGCTAAATATGTCGAGCGGCTTACTCCTTTCCATTCCTTGAGAAAGACTCCCCATGCATTTGAGATCAATATGATGAATGCCATATGTAAAATCCAAGAGCTTGCGCCATTACCTAAGCGACTCTCACCCATTCCATAAAAGAAAAACTGTAAGTACCAAGTTGTCCCAGCAATGGCACAGAGTAGCATATTCTTAGAAATAGGGGTTTTAAAATTGGTGTAATCACGGTAGCTCTTGTTCTTAAAAAGGAGAAATAAGCACCACACAAAATTCGAGGCAAACCCGCCCCAAAGAATAATAATATAAGAGACGTTATTTTGAAACAGGAACTCACCCTGGTCAGGATGGCTTTGTTTCCACAGCAAATTTGCGACTTCGGCCATCGGCTTACCTGCTTCTATTGCAAAATTGAAACAAGCACTCAGTATACCGGAAATAATGGCGACGGTGATACCAATACCAAAATTATACTCACTTTTATTTTCAACTTGCTTTGCTTTAAGACTTCTCTCCTTCAATATCCCTGCTCTCCCGCATAAAATCACTCCGACTATACAAAGTATAAGCCCACCTATGATACAAAGTCCAGCATCTGTTGTAAAGAAGTAATCAAGTCCTTGCTTGCCAGGTACGACCTTAAAATAGTAATATACAGCAGGCATAAGCGCTCCGAATACCATGCTTAACCCCAACATGACACTACTCCCCAAAGACACCCCCAAATAACGTATCCCCAACCCAAATGTCAATCCTCCGATTCCCCAAAGCACACCGAATAAGAAAGTAAATCCAATAGTAGAAGAATCCGCGTCTTTCATAATCTCGAAAAAATCAGGGATAGTAAGCCACGCCGCAATTGGAGGAACTATAATCCACGAAAACAATCCTCCAAGAATCCACATTGCTTCCCAAGACCAACCTTTTACTCTTTTATAAGGAACATAGAAACTACCTGAAGCAAATCCGCCGATAAAATGAAATAGTACTCCAAAAATTGCATTCATAATCTGTGTTTTAAATTAGACTCCCTACAGCCCTACGAAACTCTCCTCCATAAGGATAGACGAGCGGGGTAATAAAAGTTTACATTGTTAGTTTAAAAGTAAAAAGTAGAAAAGAAAAAACTGTTATGAACTGTCATGTCTCAGGCCGACAAACAACATCCCTAATCATCGGACCTCTTAATTAAATCTTTTGATAGATTACAAAAGAGTAATAGACCAATACCGATTTGGATGTGTGATATAAAGTTTTATTTTTTTTGTATTAAATCAATTTATTTAGGACATTTATAAATGTATTAACATCATTTATCTATTCAAAGCATGTATAAATCTATTTTATCTTTAGTTTTTCTTTTTCTAACCACAAGTACTTTCGCACAGTTGACCTTGCAGCAAAAATTACAATCGGACTTAAACCTTAACACACAGTTTCAAGTTTTGCTAGCACAGTCCAAGTCCCAAGATGCTGACTTTAAAATCATCAGAAAATCTAACATAGAAATCATACAGAAGAACGTAAATGACTCTATCTCCAAATACACCAAAGAAATAGCTTCTTTGAAGAGTAGTTCATCTTCTTCTGTTGCTACTGTAACTGGACTAAAAGACTCCTTGAATAGTGTTAAGTCTGAGCTGGAAGTGGAAAAGCAAAAAACAGATAGTATATCTTTTTTAGGGATAGATTTTGCAAAGAGTGCTTACCATAGTACAGTATGGATTATTATTGCTGTATTGGGGATAGGCTTTTTCTCTATGTTAGTATCATTCCGTAAAGCGAAAGTAGATACCGTAGAACACCAAAAGACTGCTGAAGAGACTCAGAATGAGTTCCAACAGTATAAAAAGAAAGCAATGGAAAAAGAACAACTGCTCAAAAGACAACTCTTGGACGAGCAGTTAAAAAGGGATTCTTAAACAGGCCTAAAAAAACTTACTATTTATTTTTTTATATGTTTTGCTTTTAAATAGATATACCTTATTTTTGCATTCCAAAATACAGCCATGAAAATAGCTGTTTATAAATAGATTAATAAATTTTAGTCCCTATAATATGCCCAATATTGGTAAAATAGCGCAGATTATCGGCCCAGTGGTTGACGTCAACTTTGCCGACAATGAAAATCTTCCTAAGATTTACGATGCATTGTACATTGAAAAAGAAAATGGACAGCGTGTCGTTTTAGAAGTTCAACAACACCTTGGTGAAGAGCGTGTTCGTACGATTGCGATGGATGCAACAGAAGGTTTGGTACGTGGCATGAAAGTAGTTGATACTGGTGCGCCGATCAAAATGCCTGTTGGTGAAGAAATCAAAGGTCGTGTATTTAACGTTGTCGGTTCGCCGATTGACGGCCTTCGTGAATTGGACAGAACTAATGGACGGTCTATCCACAACACTCCGCCTAAATTTGACGATTTATCTACAGAATCTGAGGTACTTTTTACAGGTATCAAAGTAATTGACCTTCTAGAGCCTTATGCTAAAGGTGGTAAAATCGGATTGTTCGGTGGTGCTGGTGTAGGTAAAACAGTATTAATCCAAGAATTAATCAACAATATCGCTAAAGGACACGGTGGTCTTTCTGTATTCGCCGGAGTTGGAGAGCGTACACGTGAAGGTAATGACTTACTTCGTGAAATGTTAGAATCAGGTATTATTAAATACGGTGATCATTTCATGGAAGGAATGGAAAAAGGAGAATGGCCTTTGAATACGGTAGATGAAGAGTTGATGAAAGACTCAAAATGTACATTCGTATTCGGTCAGATGAACGAGCCTCCTGGGGCACGTGCTCGTGTAGCATTGTCAGGACTTACAGTAGCGGAATATTTCCGTGATGGCGAAGGCGAAGGAAAAGGGCGTGACGTATTATTCTTTATCGATAATATCTTCCGTTTCACACAAGCTGGTTCTGAAGTATCCGCTTTATTAGGACGTATGCCTTCAGCGGTAGGTTACCAACCGACATTAGCAACAGAAATGGGTCTAATGCAAGAGCGTATCACCTCTACTAAAAACGGTTCAATCACTTCGGTACAAGCGGTATACGTACCTGCCGATGACTTAACTGACCCTGCTCCAGCGACAACATTCGCTCACTTGGATGCAACAACAGTATTGTCACGTAAAATTTCTGAGCTAGGTATCTACCCAGCAGTGGATCCATTGGATTCTACATCGCGTATCTTATCTCCAGCAGTATTGGGTGATGAGCACTACAACACAGCTCAACGCGTAAAAGAAATCTTACAACGTTATAAAGAACTTCAAGATATTATCGCAATCTTGGGTATGGACGAATTATCTGATGAAGATAAATTGACTGTAACCCGTGCACGTCGTGTACAGCGTTTCTTATCACAACCATTCCACGTAGCAGAGCAGTTTACAGGTCTTAAAGGTTGTTTGGTAGACATCAAAGACACGATCAAAGGATTCAATATGATCATTGACGGTGAAGTAGATGAATACCCAGAAGCAGCTTTCAACTTGGTAGGTACAATTGAAGATGCTATCGAGAAAGGTAAGAAATTATTAGCAGAAGCAGTTTAATATAGAGTAGATAGTATTTAGTATATAGTAGTTAGATGTCTTGTCTTACTATCCATTAGAAAATATACTCTAAATACTAAGTACTAACTACTTAATACTATCAAAGAATGAAATTAACAATAATAACACCAGACAAATTAGCTTACGAAGGCGACGTGACTGCAGTTACGGTACCAGGTTCGGCGGGTTCTTTCCAAATTTTGAAAGATCACGCTGCTATTGTGTCTACGCTAGACGACGGAAAAGTCATTATTAAAGATATTAATGGCGAGCATGTCATTATTATTAAAGGTGGTGTGGTTGAAGTTAAGGACAACAATATCATCGTTTTAGCGGAAGGAATTGTGCAAGAATAAAAGAAAAAGAAACGATCAGAAAAAGCCCTTAGAACTTCAAGTTTTAAGGGCTTTTTTTATGGCCATAATCGGTGCGTTTTCCGAAAAGAATTTACAGCACTTTTGCCTTTTTAAGAAGAATTTGTCTCTTTTTCCAAAAACTAACGTTTCAATAAAAATGAACCAATTTTAAATACGGTTCACATTAAACAAAATAATATTTCGTTAAAAAAATACAAATCAAATTATAAATCAAAATAAAAGGGCTTGGTTGAAATAATAAACTTTTTCAAAATACTCTATTTGCCTATTGTATAAAATTTTAAATCGAGCTAACTTGAGGATGTGAATAATGGAAAGAAATAAAACAACTTTGGAGAGACGCGAATTATCCTAAAAAAAGTAACGTATGCAGTACTATAATCAAAACACATTGGTCTATCTTAATGGTGAATTTGTAAAAGCAAATCAGGCTGGAGTCGATCTGTTCGGCCAGTCCCTACATTATGGTTATGGAGCCTTTGAAGGCTTACGCGCATACAACACACACAATGGAACGCGTATTTTCAAAGCTGAAGCTCATTTTCAACGTTTGAGAAAGTCTTGTGAAGCGTTGAGACTCCCTTATATATGGAATAATCGTACGCTGATCGAAAAAAGCTATGAACTTTTGGAGGCCAACAACCTGAGAGCCGCCTATATCAGACCATTGATATTCTCCGGCTCGAATATGCACCTTACATCTTCTGACCAAGCCAGTATTATGATTGCTGCCTGGGAGTGGGGTCCCTACCTTGGTCAAAATCTATTACGCGTAAATATCTCATCGATCGAACGCCCAAACCCGAGGTCATTCCCTATTGACGCTAAAGCCTCAGGTCAATATATTAATTCAATATTGGCAACAAGCGATGCGATAGGCCACGGATTCGACGAAGCACTTTTATTGGATCAAGAGGGGTTTGTCGCTCAGGCCTCAAGTGAAAATTTATTTATCGAAAAGGATTTCAAGATTTTCACCCCTCCATTGGAAAATGTTTTTCCAGGAATCACACGTCAGACAGTCATCAATATCTGCAAAGAATTAGGGTTTGACATTATAGAAAAAAAACTAACCATCCAAGATATATACAGCGCAGATTCTGCTTTTTTGAGCGGAACTGCAGCTGAGATTATCGGCATAAAACAAGTCGATCATGTGGTCTACAAAGAAGAGTGGGAACACAGTATCGGCGCATCTATTCAAAGAAAATATAAAAACTTAGTCTTAGAACAAGAAAATTATGAAGTCATCATCTGATCACGGGAAGACATTAAACAAGTACAGTAGAATATTCACGCAGGACGAGACGCAGCCTGCGGCTAAAGCAATGCTTTATGGCATCGGCCTAACCGATGCTGATATGGATAAAGCACAAGTAGGAATTGCAAGTATGGGCTACGATGGTAACACCTGTAACATGCATTTAAATGACCTTGCACAAATCGTAAAAAAAGGCATATGGGCCAATGAGCTTGTCGGCTTGACATTTGGCACTATAGGCGTTAGTGACGGTATGAGCAACGGCACCGACGGCATGCGCTACTCTTTGGTATCCAGAGATGTGATTGCAGATAGTATCGAGACCATCTGTGGTGGACAATACTATGATGGGGTCGTCGCTATCCCTGGTTGTGACAAGAATATGCCAGGAGCAATCATGGCAATGGGAAGACTGAACCGTCCTGCTATTATGGTATACGGGGGAACAATCGCCCCAGGCCACTACAAGGGCGAAGAATTGAATATTGTATCTGCTTTTGAAGCTTTAGGGAAGAAAATAGCTGGAACAATCTCTGACGAGGATTATGATGGTGTAATACGCCATACCTGCCCTGGCGCAGGCGCTTGTGGAGGTATGTATACAGCAAACACGATGGCCTCGGCTATTGAAGCCTTGGGTATGAGTCTCCCCTATTCGTCATCAAATCCTGCTGTATCAGAAGAAAAGAAGAAAGAGTGTTTAGAAGCCGGGAAATACATCCGCATTTTGTTGGAAAAGGATATAAAACCTTCTGATATCATGACTCGTAAAGCATTTGAAAATGCAATTCGTACGATTGTGATACTTGGAGGATCAACCAATGCTGTTTTGCACTTTATCGCAATGGGGCATGCTGTTGGGGTAGAAGTCACTCCTGATGACTTTCAACGTATGTCTGATGAGACACCAGTATTGGCTGACTTAAAACCATCGGGCAAATACCTAATGCAAGACCTCCATAATTATGGTGGAGTACCTGCTGTATTGAAATATTTATTGGATGAAGGCTTACTACATGGTGATTGTTTGACTGTAACGGGAAAAACATTGGCAGAGAATTTAGAGGGTGTGAAATCTATCATGGACTACGAACAGCCCATCATTCGACCATTGAACAAGCCTATCAAAGAAACCGGTCACTTACAGATATTGTATGGCAACCTAGCCGAGCAAGGTTCTGTTGCTAAGATATCGGGAAAAGAAGGCGAGAAATTCGTAGGTCCTGCCCGTGTATTTGACGGAGAGCATGACCTTGTCGCAGGAGTATCGTCTGGCCGCATCAAACCTGGAGATGTAATCGTTATTAAAAATGAAGGACCTAAGGGTGCTCCTGGTATGCCAGAAATGTTGAAACCGACGTCTTTGATTATCGGAGCGGGGCTGGGCAACTCGGTTGCGTTGATTACCGATGGTAGGTTCTCCGGTGGAACACACGGCTTTGTTGTTGGACATATCACACCCGAAGCCTATGAAGGGGGGCTTATCGGCCTTGTACAAGACGATGATATCATCGAGATTGATGCCGTAAACAATACCATAAGTCTAAAAGTATCTGACGAGACCATTGCCGAACGTCGCAGTACGTGGAAACAGCCCGAACTGAAGGTCAGCAAAGGTGTGCTCTACAAATATGCAAAAACGGTTGCCAATGCTTCCCTGGGATGCGTTACGGATTTATAAAAAAGAGCAAAGATTAAAGAGCAAAGATTTCCGGTTAATATATTGTCCTTGCTCCTTATTCCTTAATCTAAATACTGAATACTAATATCTAAATACTAACTAATAAAATGAGTACACTGGAAAAAACCGAAAAAAAGGACAACCAAACTACTACGGCTGCCTCCCAATTGACCGGCTCACAGGCGGTATTGGAAGCATTGATCCACGAAGGTGTGGATACCGTGTTTGGCTATCCTGGTGGTGCCATTATGCCAATCTATGATGCATTGTACGACTACAATGATCGATTGAAGCATATCTTGGTACGCCATGAGCAAGGTGGAATTCATGCTGCACAAGGATATGCACGTACTTCTGGACGTGTAGGTGTAGCTTTTGCGACGAGTGGTCCTGGAGCAACTAATCTAGTCACTGGACTAGCTGATGCCATGATTGACAGTAACCCTATCGTCTGTATTACAGGTCAGGTATTTGCTTCTCTATTAGGTACAGATGCTTTTCAGGAGACGGATGTGATCAATATTACTTCACCTGTCACCAAATGGAGCTATCAGGTAACGGAGGCTTCTGAAATCCCTACGGCGTTAGCTAAAGCTTTCTACGTCGCTAGTACCGGACGACCAGGCCCTGTATTGATCGATATTACTAAAAATGCACAGATAGAGCTGTTTGATTACCTTGGATATGAAAAATGTACACATATCCGCTCGTATCGCCCGGCTCCTATTGTCAGAAAAGAATATATACAAAAAGCTGCTGAAGTAATCAACTCGGCCAAGAAACCCTTTGTCTTATTTGGACAAGGAATCATACTTGGAAAAGCGGAGCAGGAATTTAAATCCTTTATCGAAAAAGGAGGTTTTCCATCTGCCACAACCGTAATGGGACTAAGTGCTTTAGAAACAGACCACCCTCTACAGGTAGGAATGTTAGGAATGCATGGTAATTATGCTCCAAATGTAATGACAAATGAGTGTGATGTCCTGATCGCTGTGGGAATGCGTTTTGATGACCGTGTTACAGGCCGTCTCGACAAGTATGCCAAACAAGCAAAAGTCGTGCATCTGGACATCGACCCTGCCGAAATCGATAAGAACGTAAAAACAACGGTACCGGTATGGGGCGATTGTAAGGAAACATTGCCTTTATTGACGGAATTAATCAACAAAGGTGACCATGCCGACTGGTTACAACAATTCCGAGACCTAGAAAACGAAGAGATCAAAGAGGTAATCCAAGATGAGCTGCACCCTAAAGGAGATATCCTAACAATGGGCGAGGTTGTGAACGTCCTAAATGAACTGACAGGCGGTAACGCTATCATAACGACAGACGTAGGTCAACATCAAATGATAGCCTGTCGCTATGCGAAGTTCAACCAATCGAAATCAAATGTCACTTCTGGCGGTTTGGGGACGATGGGCTTTGGCCTTCCTGCAGCTATAGGCGCTTGGTATGGTGCTCCGGATCGCGATGTAATAGCTATCATCGGTGACGGTGGCTTTCAGATGACCCTACAGGAACTCGGTACCATCATGCAATTTGGAGCAAAGGTCAAAATATTAATCTTGAACAACCAATTCTTAGGGATGGTGCGTCAATGGCAACAGCTTTTCAATGACAAGCGCTACTCTTTCGTCAACATTACGAGTCCAGATTTTGTTGCCGTGGCAAAAGGGTACTATATCGACGGGAACAGAATCTCCGAGCGCAAAGACCTACGTGGTGCTTTAGAAACGATGCTTAACCATGACAGCTCTTACCTATTGGAAATTATGGTCGGAAAAGAGAACAATGTTTTCCCAATGGTTGCACAAGGGACGAGTGTCTCAGAAATAAGATTAAAATAAAATGGAAAAACAAGAATTTACCATCACTATATATACAGAGAATTCGATTGGTATGATCGGTCGTATCTCGAATATATTTTCGCGTCGTAAAATCAATATAGAAAGCTTAAATACTTCTCCTTCAGAGGTAGAAGGCATACACCGCTTTACCATCCTAATATCAGAAGGCGAAGAGGTGGTCCGCAAACTGTGCCGTCAGATTGAAAAACAGGTGGAAGTATTAAAAGCGTACTTCAATACCAATGAGGAATTGATCTGGCAAGAGCAGGCACTATACAAAGTACCAGCGGATGTCGTAAACGAAAAAGTCTACGTAGAGCGCTTATTGCGTCAATATGGTGCTAATGTAGTCGTAATACGTCCGGATTATATTGTCTTTGAAACAGCGGGACATCGAGAAGAAATCGATCGATTAACCCAAGAACTGACAAAATACGGTTTGATCGAGTTTGTGAGAGGAGCCCGTATCGCTATCATTAAGGATAGTGCAGGATTCCATGCCAAGTTGAAACAATTTGAACGGGAAGAACCAGCACCAGATATCGTCGAAAACGAATTTTTAGACCAACAGGATCAAGTGTTTACAATGTAAGACTACAAGGTTACAGGGCTTATGAGGTTATATGGTTACAGAGGTTACAAAGTTATACCTTGATAACTACATAACTTCTTAACTTGACAACAACATCACTGATATATAACATGGAAAATACGTTTAAATTCATAATACAAACACGCAAAGCCTTCATTCGACTAGTCGAAAGCCTGACATTGGAGCAACTGAATGAGATTCCTGCCGGATTCAACAATAACATCATCTGGAACTTTGGCCACATTGTCGTGGTCGCTCCAGCGCTGTGTTATTTGAGAACTGGAATAAGCACAGATACAGATCGCGTCAAATACCTTAAATCCTATGTGAAGGGGTCAAAACCGACATATAATGTCACGCAGGAAGAAGTAGATGACCTAAAGAGGCTAGCACTAGAAGGTATAGCCCAGATTGAGAAGGACTACAATGCCGGTGTGTTTAAGGAGATAGTACCCTTTGCTACGGACACCTACAAGGAGACCATGACTAGCATCGAAGAGGTTATTCAATTGTCCGCAGGGCATGATAACCTACACTATGGGTACGCAATAGCGCAAAACCGAATAATCAACATAAATAACTAAATCTTAAAAAAGAAAAACTTTAAATAGTAAAACAATGGCAAATTATTTCAACACATTACCTCTTAGAGAGCAATTGAATCAATTGGGTATTGCAGAATTCATGAATTCGTCCGAGTTTGCAGACGGCGTGGAGGCTTTAAAAGGTAAAAAAATAGTAATCGTAGGTGCAGGAGCTCAAGGGTTAAACCAAGGTTTGAACTTAAGAGATAGTGGGCTTAATGTATCTTACGCACTACGCAAAGAAGCTATTGAACAAAAAAGAGACTCTTGGAAAAACGCTACAGATAATAACTTTACTGTAGGTACTTATGAAGAGTTAATCCCAACAGCGGATTTAGTAATCAACCTTACTCCAGATAAACAACATACATCTGTAGTCAATGCTGTGATGCCATTGATGAAACAAGGAGCGACTTTATCGTACTCCCACGGTTTTAATATCGTCGAAGAGGGTATGCAAATCCGTAAAGATATCACCGTTATCATGGTAGCACCTAAATGTCCGGGCTCAGAAGTACGTGCTGAGTATTTAAGAGGATTCGGTGTACCAACACTAATCGCTGTACACCCTGAAAATGACCCTCAAGGTAAAGGATGGGCAGAAGCTAAGGCTTACTGTGTAGGTACTGGTGGTCATAGAGCAGGTGTATTAAAGTCATCTTTCGTTGCAGAAGTAAAATCGGATTTAATGGGAGAACAAACAATCCTTTGTGGTTTGTTGCAAACAGGTTCTATTCTTTCTTTCGATAAGATGATTGCAAAGGGAATCGATGCAGGGTACGCTTCCAAATTAGTACAGTACGGTGTAGAGGTCATTACTGAAGCATTGAAACATGGTGGGGTAACTGGTATGTTAGACCGCTTAAGCAATCCAGCAAAGGTAAAAGCTTTTGAGCTGTCTGAAGAATTGAAAGGTATTATGCGCCCATTATTCCAAAAACATCAAGATGATATCATGTCTGGTGAATTCAGCAAGACAATGATGGAAGACTGGAATAACGGCGATGCTAATCTATTGAAATGGAGAGCTGAAACAGGTGAAACTGCATTTGAAAAAACTCCTGCTGGCGATGTCAAAATAGCAGAGCAAGAATACTTTGACAACTATCTATTAATGGTTGCTTTTGTAAGAGCTGGTGTAGAGTTGGCTTTTGAAACGATGGTTGAAGCAGGTATTAAACCGGAGTCTGCGTACTACGAGTCATTACACGAAACTCCATTAATTGCAAATACAATCGCCCGTAAAAAACTGTTTGAAATGAACCGTGTTATTTCAGATACAGCAGAATACGGCTGTTACCTGTTTGACCAAGCATGTAAGCCTCTATTAAAAGATTTTATGACTAAAATCGACACCGATGTAGTTGGTAAAAACTTTAATGATGGAAAAGATGCAGGTGTAGACAACGTAAAATTGGTTCAAATCAACGAGGTATTACGTAGCCACCCTGTCGAAGTAGTAGGTCGCGAATTGCGTAAAGCAATGACTGCGATGAAAACTATTAAAACAATTTAAAAATTTCGTAATTTTAATGTGCGCAATGAGGATGAAATTACAACTATTGTAATTCATCCTCATTTTGAAATTACAACATATATAGAAGAAAGAGAGAAAATGGGAAAAACATTAGTAGAAAAGATTTGGGATGCGCATGTTGTCAAACAACAAGAAGGGTTTCCTGATATGTTATATATCGATACCCATCTTATCCATGAGGTGACCTCACCTCAGGCATTTGACGGCCTACGCAAAAGAGGGCTTCCTGTACTACGTCCAAAACAGACCGTAGCTACAGCAGACCACAACGTCCCGACTTTAAATCAGCATTTACCTATTAAAGAAGAGCTATCGCGCTATCAAGTCGATATGCTGACAAAAAACTGTAAAGAATTCGGGGTAGAGCTTTATGGTTTGGGCCACCCTTACCAAGGTATTGTACACGTGATTGGTCCTGAGTTGGGAATTACTTTACCTGGAAAAACAATGGTCTGTGGAGATAGCCATACATCGACGCATGGTGCCTTTGGCGCTATTGCTTTTGGTATCGGCACATCGCAGGTAGAACAGGTATTTGCAACGCAATGTCTACTCCTGCAAAAGCCAAAAACCATGAAAATCGAAGTTAATGGAGAACTAGGCAAAGGTGTAGGAGCTAAGGATATTATTTTATACGTTATTTCAAAAACAACTGCAGCCGGTGGAACAGGGTACTTTGTTGAATTCGCAGGATCAGCAATCCGTTCTTTAAGTATGGAAGGACGTATGACGGTCTGTAACATGAGTATCGAGATGGGCGCACGTGGAGGATTAATAGCTCCAGACCAAACTACTTTTGACTATATCCAAGGCCGTGAGTTTGCACCAAAAGGAGAAGAATGGGATAATGCTGTCTCTTACTGGTCGACCTTATATTCGGATGACGACGCTAACTTTGACGCAGTTCTCACTTTCGATGCCGCTGACATCCAACCGATGATTACCTATGGTACCAATCCAGGAATGGGTATAGGTGTGACTGAAATAATCCCAACAACTGTTTCACAGCCAGACAACGAACGTCCGTCCTACCAAAAGGCTTTGGACTATATGGGCTTTCAGGATGGCGAACAGGTGCTAAACAAGCCGGTAGACTACGTCTTTATAGGTAGCTGTACCAACTCTCGTATCGAGGACTTGCGCCAAGTAGCCGATTTTATCAAAGGCAAACAAAAAGCAGATGGCGTAGAAGTATGGATTGTCCCGGGCTCTAAACAAGTAGAGGCACAAGCCAAACAAGAGGGTATAGATAAAATATTTGAAGCAGCAGGTTTCCAACTACGTGAACCAGGGTGCTCGGCTTGTCTGGGTATGAATGAGGATAAAATTCCAGCTGGCAAATATTGTGTTTCGACATCTAACCGCAACTTTGAAGGACGCCAAGGTCCGAATGCCCGCACTATGCTGGTAAGCCCGCTTACTGCGGCAGCAGCAGCGATTACTGGTAAAGTTGTAGATGTAAGAGAATTGATATAGTATGAAAAAATTTGAAAAATTGACATCAACGGTAGTTCCACTACCCATTGAAAATATTGATACAGACCAGATCATCCCTGCCCGCTTCCTAAAAGCGACAACAAGAGATGGTTTTGGTGACAACCTGTTTCGTGACTGGCGCTACGATAGTAACAATCAGCCAAAGTCTGACTTTGTCATGAACAACCCGACCTATTCTGGAAAGGTACTCGTAGCAGGTAAGAATTTTGGCTGTGGATCATCCCGGGAACATGCAGCTTGGGCTATCCTAGATTACGGATTCGATGTCGTAATCAGCTCCTTTTTTGCAGACATATTCAAAGGAAATGCATTAAATAACGGAGTGTTGCCAATCACCGTACCGGAAGAGTTTTTAGAAAAAATATTTGCAGCGGTATTTGCTGATGCAACGGCTAAAATTGAGATCGATCTAGAAGCGCAAAAGGTTATCATAGCTGCTACTGGAGAGTCGTTCGAGTTCGAAATCAACCCTTATAAAAAATCCTGTTTGATCAATGGATATGATGATATCGATTTCATCCTGAGCCATTCGGATCAAATTCAAGATTTTGAGAAAACTAGACCCTTCTCTTTTTATTCATAACACAATATGACTGAACCTTTTGTCTCTATTCATCAATTGACTATCCGATACAAGACTCAAAATGTATTGAACGGTCTTTCTTTGGTATTGAATAAGGGAGAACATCTCCTACTTGGAGGTGAAAGCGGGTCGGGAAAAACAACACTAGCAAAGGCAATCGCGGGAGTAGACGGCGAAGAGGAACATATAAAAATTAATTTTGACTCTGACAGTCTACTTCCGGCAAAAGCCATATACATCTCGAGTTGGTACCAGTTTACCAACTTGGAAGGTGACCGCAACTTCTACTACCAACAGCGCTATAATAAACATCAAGGTCAAGATACGCTGACGGTACAAGCGGAACTAGAGCACTATGCCCGACAGGAAGGATTAGACCTTGCGTCTATTCAAGACCGCATCAAGGCATTTGGCTTTGAAGACACAAAACAGTCGCAGCTGATTGAATTATCTAGCGGCGAACATAAAAAACTACAACTCATCAAAGGATTGTGGTCAAAACCGCAATTGTTATTGATTGATGACCCCTACACTGGACTGGACGCGCAATCGAGAATCACTTTGAATGCTTGGTTGGACGACCTTGCCCAAGAGGGGGTACAGCTGATCCTGATCAGTAATGACCAACAGCTTCCCTTAGCAATCAACCGCTTTGCCCATATAGTAGATGGTCAAATCCATGACGTCGAAAATCCGGGCAAACTGTCAAGAAGTAAAGGCAGAAGCCGAATGAAGCTTCCAGATTTCTTGTCCAAAATGCCTGATGCTCCCTATAAGACTATTGCTAGCCTCCAAAATGTGTCAATACGCTATGGAGAGAAAGAGGTTCTCAAGGATGTGTCGTGGGAGGTTAAAGTTGGTGAGAAGTGGTTATTGCAGGGACCGAATGGCTCGGGCAAGTCCACTTTATTGAGTTTGATTAATGGGGATCATCCTCAGTCTTATGGATTGGACATCTCCCTCTTTGACAACAAACGTGGCTCGGGCGAAAGTATCTGGGACATTAAAGAGAAGATAGGCATTATTTCACCTGAAATGCACTGGTACTTTGATCAGAATGCAACGGTATGGCATACCATAGCATCTGGGTTTTATGATAGCATTGGATGGTTTGTGGATGTTAAATTTCATGAGAAACAGAAAATAGAGGAATTATTAGCCTTTTTCGGACTGAGTGAGTTTAAAGACCAGCTACTCGTTACGCTCCCTCTTGGCAAACAACGATTGGCCCTACTGGCCCGAACAATTATCAAGAACCCTCCTCTGCTAGTATTAGACGAACCTTGTCAGGGATTAGATACAGAGCAGACCCAATATTTTAACGATGTCGTCGACGAACTGGCTCATCATGGTAAGACCCTCATCTATGTGGGGCATTACGAGAGCTTACTCCCTTCGTGCATCGAACATAGAATTGTATTAGAGAAAGGCAAAGTTAAAGCCATAGAAGATATATTAGAAAACGTTGAATAGTATAATGAAAAGAAACATCCTAATTATTCCAGGTGATGGAATTGGACAAGAAGTCACAACTTGGGGCAAACAAGTATTAGAAAGTATTGCTCAAAAATATAACCATGAATTTGTTTTTGATGAAGCTATCATGGGACATACTGCGATAGAAGCAACAGGCGATCCACTTCCTAACGAAACATTGGAAAAAGCGAAAGCATCGGATGCTATTCTTTTTGGCGCTATAGGCAACGCTAAATATGACAATGATCCTTCTGCAAAAGTACGCCCAGAACAGGGATTACTCAAAATACGTAAAGAGTTAGGTCTCTATGCCAACCTACGTCCTATATTATTATTTGATGAGCTATTGGATGCTTCCAGCTTAAAGCCAGAAGTGTTACGTGGAACGGATATTTTGTTTTTCCGCGAATTGACAGGGGATGTATACTTCGGTGAGAAGAAACGCAATGAAGACAATACCTTTGCCTCCGATCTAATGAATTACCACCGCTATGAAGTGGAGCGTATCGCACGTAAAGCATACGAAGCTGCACGTACACGTAGTAAAAAATTATGTTCAGTTGATAAGGCTAATGTTTTAGAAACATCCCGTCTGTGGAGAGAAGTGGTCCAAGAGATAGCAGCAGAATATCCAGATGTAGAGACAGAACACATGTTTATTGATAATGCAGCAATGCAATTAGTCAAAAACCCAAAGAAATTCGATGTAGTACTTACAGCGAATCTATTTGGAGATATCCTGACCGACGAGGCATCGCAGATAGCAGGTTCTATGGGCATGCTCGCTTCTGCTTCAATTGGTGATGGAACTGGATTTTTCGAACCTATACATGGATCGGCACACGATATTGCAGGACAGAACAAAGCCAATCCATTGGCCTCTATTCTTTCGGTCGCACTAATGCTAGATATCGCATTCGGATTACAGGATGAAGCAAAAGCGGTCACATCTGCTGTCGCAGATACCCTGAAAGCAGGCTGGAGGACAGGCGACATTGCCAATAGTAGCACGCCTCAAGACAAGATCTTAGGAACGAACGAAATGGGACAGAAAGTATTGGAGCACTTGAAGTAAAATATAATTTTCACATACACTAAAACAAAGCAACAGGAGTAAATAAACGGGTTTTTGCCCTTTTAGTTTTAACTTATAAATTGAATATTATGTTACACGATCCTAATCATTTATACATTTTTGATACCACATTAAGAGATGGCGAGCAAGTCCCGGGCTGTCAGCTCACAACTACAGAAAAAATAGAAATCGCTAAAGATCTGGAAAACCTAGGGGTAGATGTTATAGAAGCTGGATTTCCGGTTTCGAGTCCTGGAGATTTTCAGTCTGTGGTAGAGCTATCAAAGGCTGTAAATGATGTTATCATCTGTGCTTTGACCCGTGCTAATAAAAATGATATAGATGTCGCAGCAGAGGCTTTAAAGTTTGCCAAGCGCCCCCGTATCCATACCGGTATCGGCTCTTCGGATATGCATATCAAATATAAATTCAACAGTACGCGCGAAGAAATACTAGAAAGAGCAGTCGCAGCGGTAAAACACGCGAAGTCTTATGTAGAAGATGTCGAATTTTATGCAGAAGATGCTGGCCGTGCTGATTTGGAGTTTTTAGCAAAAATGGTAGAAGCAGTTATTGGAGCTGGAGCCACAGTGGTGAATATACCAGATACCAACGGCTACTGCCTACCTGACCAATATGGTGCTAAGATTAAGTACCTGACGGAGCATGTCAGCAACATCGATCAAGCTATCATTTCGGCGCACTGTCATAACGACCTTGGACTCGCAACTGCAAATTCTATAGCTGCAATCCAAAACGGAGCCCGTCAAGTCGAATGTACCATCAATGGTATTGGCGAACGTGCTGGAAATACCTCTTTGGAAGAAGTCGCTATGATATTAAAAGTACACAACCAAACATTTGGTGGCTTGACTTCAAATATCAACAGTAAGATGTTTACCTACCTATCGAGAAAGGTATCGGACATGATGAATATGCCTGTACAACCTAATAAAGCGATTGTAGGGCGCAATGCCTTTGCCCATAGCTCCGGCATACACCAAGATGGATTCTTAAAACACCGTGAAAACTATGAAATTATCCGTCCTGAAGATGTCGGATTGGAAGAAGCAGACATTATCCTAACAGCACGTTCAGGCCGCCATGCTTTGAAACATCACTTAGAACGTCTAGGACACCATCTCGATAAAGATGCGTTAGCTAACACTTATGAACGTTTCCTAACATTAGCAGATGCAAAAAAAGACATCAATGACGAGGATTTACTCTCATTAATGAAATAGAACAGACTGGCAGGCGAGGATTGCATGCTAGACATGTCAACCCTCGTTTGCCTCTCCTATCGACATCTGGCTCTTTATAATACACAATCACCTAAACAAACGAATTTAAAACAATGAGCTTAGATTTATCTACATTGGCTATAAACAGCCAGCTTGCAACAGACAGAATAAAAGAGGTCGTCACACGGACCCCACTACAATATAATCTTCATCTATCCGAAAAATATGGTGCTGATATCTACTTGAAAAGAGAAGATTTACAGGTTGTCAGATCTTATAAGTTACGGGGTGCTTTTAATAAAATCAGTAGCCTCACAGAAGAGGAACGCTCGCGGGGCGTCGTCTGTGCAAGTGCTGGAAACCACGCACAAGGGGTTGCTTTTTCATGTAAAAGACTCAACATTAAAGGCGTCATATTTATGCCTGGCCCTACTCCTCGACAAAAGATAACACAGACTGAGATGTGGGGCAATGGGAATATTGAGATTGTCTTGGTAGGAGATACTTTTGACGATTGTCAAAAGGGAGCATTGGAATATGCCAAGGAACATAACATGACTTTTATTCCTCCTTTTGATGATCTTAAAGTCATCGAAGGCCAAGGAACGGTCGCTGTGGAAATCTTGGAGGACCTACCAACTACTGATGTAATCATCTTACCTATCGGTGGTGGGGGGCTGTCTTCGGGTATCGGGTACCATATCAAAACGCATACTCCTCATATTCAAGTCTACGGTGTAGAACCTGAAGGAGCTCCATCCATGCAAGCGGCTATTCAAAATAATGGTCCAATAGAGTTAGAGCATATCAACAAGTTTGTAGATGGCGCTGCCGTAAAAAAAGTAGGAACGTTAAATTATGAAATCACAAGTCAGCTACTCGATGGTCTGAAATCTATTCCAGAAGGAAAAGTATGTACGACAATATTGGAGCTATATAATAAGGACGCAATTGTAGTAGAACCCGCAGGTGCATTATCTATTGCAGCATTGGAATTCCATAAAGAGGAGATAAAAGGAAAAAAAGTCGTCTGTATCGTATCTGGGGGGAATAATGATATCGATAGAATGAGCGAAATCAAGGAGATGTCTTTATTGTACGAAGGATTTAAGCATTACTTTATCGTACGCTTTCCTCAGCGACCTGGTGCTTTGCGACTGCTCGTCACTGAAGTACTAGGACCTAAAGATGATATCACCCGTTTTGAATATATCAAAAAAACAGAACGAGAACGCGGTCCGGCATTAATAGGTATTGAACTTAATGACCCTAAAGATTACACCATATTCATTGAGAAATTAAAAGCCTATAAATTTGACTTCATAGAAATCAATAAAGATCAAACACTTTTCGAGTATTTGGTATAAGAAACAAAGAAGGCTGTCGTACGACAGCCTTCTTTGTTTCTTATTATTTCCCTTTTAGATGTTTCTCTAAAAATTGATCCTGTTCCCACAGGAGGTGGAAAATATTCTCCTTAGCAGCATAGCCATGTGACTCGCGCGGTAAGATAACCATCCGCACTGGCGCACCAAGATTTTTCAGCGCTTGGAAGTAGCGCTCAGTCTGCAAAGTAAAAGTTCCCGGATTATTGTCCGCGGCGCCATGTACCAAAAGCATTGGCGTCTTCATACGATCGGCGCTCATAAAAGGAGACATCGTCATATAAAGTTGTGGATCATCCCAGAAATTACGTTGTTCGCTTTGGAAACCAAATGGCGTTAATGTCCGATTATAGGCTCCAGACCGGGCAATGCCAGCAGCAAAAAGATTTGAATTGGAAAGCAAGTGAGCGGTCATAAATGCACCGTACGAATGCCCTCCAACAGCGATCTTTTTACGATCGATATACCCTAACTTATCGACAGCATCAATAGCTGCCTCCGCATTTGCGACAAGCTGTGGTATGAACGTATCATTAGGTTCCTGCTTACCTTCTCCGACAATTGGGAACGCAGCATTATCTAAAACAGCATACCCCTTAGATACCCAATAAATGAAAGAGCCGTAGTTAGGAAACGTAAACTCTTTGGGGTTGGCAGTGCTTTGTCCTGCAGTATTCT
>JBEBQJ010000010.1:0-59396 GCA_040395455.1 Sphingobacterium yanglingense
GGTGTATGACAATCCTTACATATTGCATTATATCCAGCAGATTCCAGTCCTTGTGGGAGATTCGAGCCTAGGAGACCTAGGAACTGCGCTCACATCATGGCGTTACTGGAGCAATAAATAAGATACAGCCTTGATTTTTGTCAAACTTTTGATCAAGCAAAACCTTATCACCAGCGCCAGTGACTTAGGTGTGAAGAACTTCTTCAACCGTAATTTTTAATAACACATTAACAAAATCTAAAAATTTTCATTCCCATATAGTATGTTTTCAATAAAAGACAGACTATAACTATAGAACTCAAAAATATGATGATGCGTTGGCTATCCAATAAACCAAGTAACAATAAAAAAGACGAAATCTGGAGAGGCATTGTAAGCAAGGCCCAGAAAGACGGAGATCGAAGCCTCGATATGATTACAGGGACTAAGGTACTTCCTATTTATAAAAATAGATGGGTTGCTGCAGTAGCTGTGTTTGCAGTGCTTCTGTCAACATCGATATGGATATACCGCGGTATGGGGGGACAAGAATTTTTAGCAGAGAAGGATCTGAAAGAAGTTTTTGCGGATGCGGGCTCGGTTTCCAGGTTGGTGCTTTCTAATGGAGATACCATTTTCTTGGATGCAACGAAAGGGTTGGATAGTAATATAGCGTACCTAGCGGACGAAAATTATGCCTTGGATTTTCGTAAGCTTGATGATGAAGAGCTGCTTGAGGAACAACAAATAGTGGAGACCGCAAGAGGGAAGCAGTTACATATTATTCTTTCCGATGGTACAGGTGTATGGCTTAACGCTTCTTCGAAGATCGTTTTTCCAGCTCGTTTTCAAGGTGATAAGCGGGAAGTCGCGGTCGATGGAGAAGCGTATTTTGAAGTTGCACACAATAAAAAGTCGCCATTTATTGTAAAAACGGAAGGGCAGCAGGTAAAAGTGTTAGGTACGCATTTCAACATAAGGCAATATAAGGAAGAAGGAACGAAAGCGGTTACCCTATTAGAGGGGGCTGTACAAGTGACCGGAGTTGCGGAAAATAACAGACCTATCGTATTAAAGCCTTCGGAACAGTTGGTTCAGTTAGATGGGAAGACGAGACCGACAGTACAGACCTTAAGTAACCCAGAGGCTGTTATAGCCTGGAAAGATGGAGAGTTCTATTTTGAAGATGCCGGTGCGGAAGCTATCGTGAAAGAACTAGAACGCTGGTACCCCGTGTCGATCGGTATTAAGCAACAGGATACCTCTAAGAAAATTTCAGGAAGGATTAAACGGACAGATTCGATGAAAGAAGTGGTCGATATGCTCCGATTCTTTGATATCGAAGTACAGGTCGAAAAGAACCAATGCAAAACTAACTAACAATCAAGTATAATTTTATTTAACCTCAAAACCATTATGAAGCATTTTTTCATGAAGTACAGGCATCTGAGAGCGTATCCGATACAGTGGATACTGTTGTGCCTCGCTGTTTTTCAAGTGGGAGTGGCCTTAGCACAGATTAATATTTCGGCTAAGCAAAAGTCGTTGACGACAATTTTTAACCAGATTGAAAAGCAAAGCAGTTACGTCTTTCTATATGATAAGGCCGTTGCTGCTGTACCTGCGGTTACTATAGACTGTTCCAATTGTTCTATAGACCGTCTAATCCAACTTTTGGAAAAGGAAACCAAGTTAGAATTTAAAGTATCCGGACAGCAGGTTCTGGTAAAGAAGAAAGTAGAACAAAAAGCAACAACTGCCATACCAGCAGCAAGTCTGCAACAAACTGCTCAAAGCGATACTATTAAAGGTAAAGTAATAGATGAAAATGGTAAGCCTGTCGTTGGGGCTACCCTATTGATTAAGGGAACTAAGATCGGTACATCTACCGATAAAGACGGAAATTTTAAAATGTTGAGGGTATCCCCCTCTCAAGCTATTATTGCAAATAGTATTGGCTATCATCCTATGGAAGTGATTGTCGGTGCTCAAAAAACATTGATGGTAGCGCTTAAAATCAAAGCGCAGGAGATAGAGGATGTCGTTATCTCCACAGGATTTCAAAAAAGAGAAAAAAGTAAGATGATTGGTAATGTGTCTTCTATTAAAGGAGAAGATATGGAACTTGCTGGAATTACTTCAGTAGATAAGGCATTGCGGGGTAAGATGACGGGGGTGTTTGTACGATCGGCTTCTGGACGTCCTGGTGAGACGGCAGAGATTGTGATTCGAGGTAGCAATACCATGACCGGTAATCAGGAACCATTAATTATATTGGATGGAATGCCTTTGCAGGGAGGTGAGGTCGCTGGTATTGATAACGATAAAAATAAGGGAAATATCAATTCGCTCTTGACTAATGGTATCGGTAATATCCCACCAGAAGATATCGCGAGTATTGACATCTTGCGTGATGCTACCGCGGCGTCTATTTACGGTGCCAGAGCTGCTAACGGTGTGATCGTAATCACGACCAAACGTGGTGAAATAGGAAAAGATTATATATCCTACTCAGGAAAGCAGTCTGTGAATATGAAGCCATCTAATAAATATGCTTTCATGAATTCTCGTGAGAAGCTTGCTTTTGAAAGACAACTTTACAACGATTTCCATCCGGTATTTGGAGGTCGTGCAAATCAGTTGCTATTACAAGCCGATAACGGAATCATCACGCACGATGAAGCGAATGAAAAAATAGAGCAGCTTGCGCAGACCAATACGAACTGGATCGATGAACTCTATCGACCGGCGTATATGCAGTCCCACAATATAGGGATGAGTGGAGGGAATAATAGAATGCAGTATAATGTGTCTGTTAACTATCAAAACTCAGAGGGTACACTTATCGAGAACAGGTTTCAGATGGGGGGGCTTAATATGAAGTTGTCGCGTAATATCGGAGATAAACTCCAGATAGATTTAAATATGTATTCTACGCTAAAAAAAAATAAGGAAGGACAATCTGCTATGGATCCGTTTCGTTATGCGATGTTTGCCAATCCTTACGAAAGACCTTATAATGATGATGGGTCGTATGCCTGGGATGCTAGCTACCGAGACCTAACGGTCAATCTAAATAACAACTATGATTTAACTTACCGTACTTTCAATATGATTCGGGAGTTAAGAGAGAACATGTTGTTTACAGATTATGGCAATGTAAGAGGACAATTCGGGGTGGAATATAAGTTTTTGAAAGGATTTAGGTATCGTGGTACAGCAGTAATGGACTATACTTCGGTGACTACCGAAGATCAATCCCGTGAGGGAACCTATCGTTCGTATGCGGACAATTGGTTGTTCCCAGCAACAGGATATGTTGGAGTATTGGATGAATTTAACCAAGGATATTTAAGAGAAAATTCTGGAAAAACAACCAATTATACCGTTCGAAATACGGTAGAGTATAATGAAACATTTGCTCAGAAGCATTTCCTACAATTATTCGTGGCTAACGAGATTTCAGGTAAAGTAAATAAGCGCTTTAGTCATTTCAACCCCGTGTTTTTACAAGATTATCGTATGGCGGGGTACCCAGCATGGGCTTCTGTTGCAAAAAATGCTTTTGATAAGCTTAAACTAGAAGAACTGGGGGGGACATTCTATGAAGAAGATAGGTCCGTATCATTTATCTCATCTTTAGTGTATTCTTATGACAATAGATATGTATTGAATGCTAACTTTAGATCGGATGGTGTGGATATTATTGGCTCAAAAAACCAGTTTACACCGCTCTGGTCAGCTGGGGTCAAATGGAACGCACATGAAGAAAAATTTGTAAAAGAAAATCTGACTTGGCTTAATCGGTTTGTGATATCAGGAGGATATGGTTACACAGGAAGTATTAACCGTTCGGTGCTTCCATTCCATACTTATCTGCTATCATCACGTCGTTATGCGGATGTGGTTAAGGCAAGTAATTTTTACTATGGCAACCCTGTCTTGAAGTGGGAAAAGAAAAGAGATATGAACTTAGGGGTCCAGTTGTCCATATTACAGAGTAGGCTTAATCTAGAAGCTAACTATTATGATAACAAAACTACAGACTTGTTGGATGACGTTAAGTTGGCACCGTCGGTCGGGCGTGAATCAGCTGTTGTGAATAATGGTATTTTGACGAACAAAGGTTGGGAAATGTCTGCACGTGTCGAAGCTGTCAAGACACAAGATTGGTTATGGGAAATAGGTGCTAATCTAACAACAGTTAAAAACAAATTGGTAAATGTCTATCAAGATCAGCTGCCATTCGTGGGGACTAAATATACCCAAAATATCGAAGGCTACGCTATTAATAGTCTTTACGGATACAAGTTTGATCATGTGGATCCTATGAATGGTCATTTGATGGCTTGGGCACAGGTAAGAGATCAGAATGAATCTATCGTCGGTGAGGAACTGATCGATTTGAGTAAAATATCGGATGCCGAATTACAAAATAAATATAGTACATACTTTTTAGGACATAATGGCCCTAAAATGTATGGTGGTTTTAACACCCATATCCGATATAAGAATTTTGATTTTACAAGTAATTTTGTTTTAGCAAGTGGTAATCATCTCGTAGGCTTCTTGGATAGGCAGGAGGGGCCTGGAGGGGCTCAAAGTGGTGCTGAGTTTGTGAGTGATGTCGTTGCAGGCCGTACCAATAGAGTAAAAGAACAGCTCAACAGATGGCGGCAACCAGGGGATGTCACGGACATACCGCTGTATTCTAACAACTCTTCCAGCTATACGAAATATCTGCTGGATAGGGATATTCAGAAAGGAGGTTATATAAGATGTACCGAACTAGGTTTCATGTACAGACTGACTCCAAAGATGTTGGAGCGTTCTATTCTTCAGCAGGTAAAATTTGGTCTATATGCAAATAACTTGTTTACCATAACTCCCTACACAGGAGCAGATCCAGAGGCACAGACTGCATTTGGCTATCCCGTGACACGTAGCTATTCACTATCATTATCGGTCAACTTCTAATTATGAAAAAGATAAATATATACCCGATTATAGCGCTATTTCTAGTAATAACGACACTTTCTTCCTGTAAGAAGTTTTTGGACCTACCTCCAAAAAATCAACGTGCAGTAGAGACGCTACAGGATGTCAGATCTGCTTTGGCAGGTTATTTGGATGCCTTTCGTACGGCCAATACAGTGCCCATACTGGATGGTCAGTTTCCGGTTGTCAACGAGCAGCAACAGATGATGTTTGAGGCTTATTCCGATAATATCGATTTTGAGGCGAGTCGCTCTATTTATATTAATCCGCAAAATATACATGCACAGGAAAAATTTTATGCAGACAAGTTGCTGTGGAATGATGAGGCGACTCCCACCGAGATCTGGACCAAGTATTATGGAACTATTGGTTTTCTCAATGCACTGATCGATCAGATGGACGATGTAAAAGATGGTACAGAAAGTGAACGGAAAAGTGTAAAAGGAGAGATGTTGGCACACCGCGCTTATTATTTCTTTAAGCTGTTACAGTATTTTGCACCTTATCAGAATATGGAGTTGGGGATCCCTATGTATCTCCACACCGGACAAGAAGTCGTAGGTGTCAAAATGGGGAGAAAAAAACAGAGTGAGGTGTATGAGCAGATCATAAAAGATCTCACAGAGGCTCTGGAAAGTTTGGCTACAGCGCCTCCCGATCCACAGTACAACGTGTTTTATACGACACGTTACCTCAACCATCTTTTGGCGCAGGTATACTGGTTTAAAGCGGAATCTGCAGCAAAAGGTGCTGAGGACTATCAGCATGCCGCAGAACACGCGAGTAAAGCTATTGAAGGTACCGAAGCAGATGTTCCACAGACTGCTGATGAGATGCGAGCTGTTCGCGAAGGTCTGCGTAGCACTTATCCTGCTATTTTTCAACGAGGTCGTTTTTTCAATGGTCTTGCCCCAATGTATGGGTCGCCTTTTGACTATCTAGGGCTTATGCCTGCTAAGATTATGATTGAGCAAGATTTGATTGATCTGTTTTCATCGAATGATATCCGTAAGGGGTTATATTTCACGGATAATACGTTGAATTCGGGTTGGCCAAGTGCCTCGAAGACTTCTCAGATATTTATCTTTCCTCCAGAGGAAGCTTATCTGATCCTTGCAGAGGCTTATTATCATACGGATCCAGCTAAATCGCTACAGACACTTAATAAGTTTAAAGCATTTCGAAATGCTGATGAGAAGCCGGGGCTGAACGGTCAAGCATTGTTAGATGAGATTGTGAGCGAGCGTAGAAAGGAGTTTTTTGCAGTAACGGATATGCGTTGGTTGGATCTGAAACGTTATGCTAATAAAACCATAACACGTAATCTAAAAATCTTTAACAAAGATTATAAAATGGAAGCTAAACCCAATGGGTATCAATATGCCTTGCAGATTCCTACAAAGGAGTTGTTAGAGAATAAAGAAATTAAGCCAAACGAAGGTTGGAATTTTATTATCTATTAAGATATGAGTTTAAAGATGAAAAATATCGTCATATGGACAGCTTTATTAATCTATGTAATAGGCTGTAAAAAAGCAGAATTTGGCTATAATATGTATCAGCCAACTATAGAGGATGTGGATTCACTTTCTTTTTCGGCGGGATCGAATTCCTTGATTGCCGATGATAAAGCGACTTTGCAATTTGTGGTCGAAGCCTTTCGTAGAACACAGACTCGGAACGGTGTTGGGGAGCTAAAAGATACAATGGTATCTATGGATTATACATTATTGCCAACAGAAAGTGTTAAAGTGTATGCGAATGGACAGCTCGTTGAAGGGATGACATTTAAGACTAACGATCTATCCGTTGGTCAGATTAAGTTTGAAGCCCAGATAGGTGATATAAAGAGTAATAGTCATACCGTGACATTAAGGCCTAAGCAAGTATTACCCGCAAAGAAAACCGTTGATGTAATCTTTCATGTACTAGAGCTAGAGCCAACAGATTTGACCTATGACCCACTGACCTATCAACCCATCCAGCCCGCATTGCTGTCGAAAGCAATAGTACGGCTTAATCAGGTGTTTAATGGTGATGTGAGTAACGATCCGAATAGAGGAAATATGAATATTGAGTTTAGGTTAGCTACCAAGAATCCTGCGGGCGCTGTATTGGCGAGCCCGGGCTATAATAAGGTAGTTTATAACTATACCTGGAAAGCAAACCAGGCACCAACCTCCATCTATCAGCTTGCGGACTTTACTAAAAGAATTAATATTACAAAGGCAATGCAGTGGGATTCGACGAAATACGTAAATATTTACATTTTGCCATTTGGTGCAGGAAATACGGTTGGTGATAACACTCCGAAATATCAATTTGTGGGAGCAGAACAGACGGCTATACCTGGGCCAGCTCCGATGCTAAAAGTTATTCAGAACACGTCGGAGATCTCTAAGAATACTTTCTACGAGACTTACGGTGTAGGGGTGAACAGAAACGTGTTTTTTCCAGGTGGAGATCGGGGGATAGATATTGCTGTTTATTTCGGAAGATATTATGGCGTAATGTCGACTCGATTTACGAATGCTACGCTCAATTATACAGATTACTGTGACGATACCCGAAAGTTTAATTCGGACAAGCAGGTTGCTGGATTACTTAAAGTAAGCAAGGAAGGCTTTAAGTTTTTGTCTAATAACGCAATGGACGATATACGTAACGAATCTTTACGTAATACTTTTACACTGGACCAGGTGAATCGTATGCAGGCCGTAATGGCGCAGTCTCCGGTACGTAAGGCTTGGTCGTTACAATAAGTTATATATAAATATGAAGAAGTTATTAGGAATAGGACTGACACTGTTATGTTGTCAGATGGCTTTAGGCCAATTAAAAATAAAAGTGGTCGGTTCCGTAACCGGGGATACCGAAGGACACAATATGGTGTATGTGTACAATCAGATAGCAAAGGATTCGGCCGAAATAAAGAATGGGCGATTTGAAGTTGTTATCAATGAGCCCAAAGTCGGTTCTCGGGCTATCTCTCTGGAGTATGATCGTGCGAAACGACGTATGTATTCGCCGCTGGTTTTGTTTTATGATCAGTCGGGCACGATCGATGTGTCATTTGATATTGTAAAAGGACTTTCGTCGGCAACGATAAAAGGAATGCCTTCGGCTGTAACATTTTTTAATTTCAATGCCGAGCGTCCTAAAGTCTATATGGATTCGAGACAAGAGGCTGTAGCCAAGTTCGGTGAGGATGCGCTAAAGCCTGGTAATGCACAGTTTGCTGCTGCGAGTGCTTTACAAGAGAAATTGATGGCAGAAAAATATGATTCACTATTGAATATGTACGTGGATGGTAAGAAGATGGTTTCTGCTAATCTTATTTTAGGACAAGCATCCACATTGCCTGTAGATCGTTTGGAAGCACATTATTCTAAATTATCAAAGGCAGTTAAGGATAGCGAGGACGGCAAAACATTGTATGCTAAGATTCAAGGTTTAAAAAATGCCTATATCGGGGCGACTGTTAAAAACTTCGAATTGTCCAATGAACAAGGCAAGAGTCAAGCTTTTGAGCAGTTAAAAGGTAAATATGTATTGGTCGATTTTTGGGCATCTTGGTGTTCGCCGTGTCGAGCTTCGTTTCCTCGAGTGCGCGAAGTTTACGGGAAACTGAAAGGTAAGAATTTTGAAATCGTGAATATCTCCATCGACAAGAATAAGGAGGCCTGGTTAAAAGCAGTAAAAGAAGAGTCTAATCCTTGGCCGCAGTGGTACGATGACAAGCAAGTAGCAAACGAGTATTTCAACGTCAGCGCAGTCCCTACATCCTACCTGATTGATCCGACAGGAAAAATTATTATGAAAGAGATTGGCTTTGACCCTAAAGGTGGGGGAGAGATGGAGAAGAAATTAGAAGAAATTTTTAACATTAAATTTTAATATATTAACACAGTAAGATGAGAAGAATAATATTAAGTGTAGTTGCTGGTCTATTGATGACTACAGGTGTGTTTGCGCAAAAGCGTGATTACATCACGGTAAGAGGGAAAGTCAATTTTCCACCAAGTAAAGAGCATCAGGAGAAGTTTCCTTTTGTACTGAAAGATAAACCAATGAAGGATGCAGAGGTCTATCAGACAATCCAATTGAAGGCCGATAGTACGTACGAAATTAAGATACCTGTTAAAAATCCCCGTCTCTATACATTGGATGTTTTTGCTTGGGATCGTATTACGTTTTGGGCTGATAAAGATGATTTGAAAATCGATTTCCGAGGTGAAGATACGGCAAAAATGAAAATCAAAAACCCGCCTTATATCTTTATTGAGTCCGAGGGCAAAGATAATCAGTTGATCAACATGTTGAACTGGGAAAATTACCAGAACTATCAGACTTCTATAGCTGCTGGCAAGGGGCAATATATGGCTATGCAGGCAAAGGATACCGCTTTGACCAAATCACTATCGGATTTGGTGATGGATCAATTTGCAAGAACTAGTAACACGGCGAAGGTTTTCGTTCGAGCTTTCAAGAATGATCCACAGGTGGTGTATGCACTAGGATATGTCAGTCCACGTAGGGATCAAGATTTTATTCTGGAGTATGTTAATCCATTAATTGAAAAGTACCCTTGGTTGACTGAAGCGAAAGAAGTGAAACAAAGTATAGATGATGCTATAACGGCCGCCAAAAAGACCGAAGATGGTGCTAAATTTATCAATATCACACAACCGGATGCAAATGGCAAGAACGTTAATCTTTATGATTTCTTAAAAGGTAAGAAATACGTTTTGGTCGATTTTTGGGCATCATGGTGTGGCCCTTGTCGTGCAGAGAATCCACACGTATTAAAGGCTTACAATGCATTCAAAGGTAAAGGATTTGATGTCTTTGCAATTTCTTTGGATGACAAAAAAGACAACTGGTTAAAGGCAGTGAAAGACGATAAAATGCCTTGGGTTCAGGTTTCTGATCTAAAAGGCTGGAAGAACGAAGCAGCACAATATTATAACATTACAGCCATCCCGATGAACTTCCTGTTGGATAGTAATGGTAAAGTTGTAGCTAGAAACTTAAGAGGTGAAAACCTAGAGAAAGAATTGGCTAAATATATGCCTAACTAATCTGGATATGAAGAAGGTTGTATTATTATTGGGCGTAATGTTCGGACTTGCTAGTAGTTCTGTGTATGCGCAAATGGCTGCTGCGGTACGCATTACGCCTACTGTAGAAGGTAAGTTAGAGGTATCGGTAGAGCGGGATTCACTTTGGAGCCTGATGATCGATCATAGTATGGTGCCTCAATTGAGTGATGGCTACGTATTATCTATCGAGAATAAAGACGCTATTATGCCAATCCTGCGCGAGGTAAAACTTAAGAATGGCACGACAAGAGAGGAATTGTTGACTCAGTTTGAGACGCAGCATCGGTTCTATGTCAGCAAATTCAAAGATAGCTCTTTGCCTAAAGGCATTAAATCGGCTCAGATAGCTGTTTTTGCTCGAGAAAGAAAAGAGGGCGGTTCGGAGATTGTGTGGGATGTCATTATCAATGGCGACAAAGAAGCAAAAGAACTGTTGAGACAACAGATGGAAGCTGAAGTGCAGGCCTATAAGGCAGGTTTTGCGAAGTACCTAAAAGGTACAACGAAAGCGGTTCCGATGATGCGTATGCAATAATACTCCATCTGTTTTTTCAAATCACAAGATTAAATTTATCAAGTATGAATTTTAAATTGATTGCTTTAGCCTTATTCATTTTCCTGAATATTGGTCATAGTAAGGCACAGATGGCCACAGCGCAAAAGGTAGAATGGTCTGTCAATGTAGAATTGGAGGTGCCTATAGAGCGTGATTCTTTATGGTTGCTGTTGAAGGATTATACTTTAGTGAGTAAGCTTTCTGAAGGATATGTTACTTCTATTGTCAATAAAGATAATATTCAGCCGATATTGCGTGAGGTCACATTTGCGGATGGTAGTAAACGTGAAGAGTTGCTAAAGCAGGTTGACGAGCAGCATCGTTTTTTAGCCTTTGATTATAAGGATACATCGCTACCAAAAGGCATAAAATCAGCACAGTTTGCATTTTTTACTAAGGAGTTGGATGATTCTAATTCCAGAGTCAGCTGGTTGGTTCGGGTTGAAGGTGATAAAGAGGCTAAGGATGCGCTGATCAAACGGCTCAGTATAGAGATGCAGTCGTATAAGGCAGGGTACTCTAAATATTTAAATGCCAAACCCAAGGTTGTAGAAATGATGCGTATGCAGTAATCATTTTTGTCAGCACTGGCAGCAAGGCGCTCAACTTTGAAAAAGGTGAGCGCCTTTTTAATTTTTCTTGGTTTATACGACTAGATGTTAGGTAATCAAGTTTTGTTACAATCTTAACCTTTTTGAAAAATAAGGTTTAACTACTGTTTAATAAGCCTGAATGACAGGTTAGTGCAAACGATTGATTTTTTTTTGAGGAAATGTTATTAAAAAAATTGAATAACTAAAAAAGATTTATATCTTAGCCTTATATCCCACTGGGATTATAATAACCAATACGTTTAGACTTACTTTGTTATGAGGAATTTCCGTTTTATTCAAAGGTATATTTTTATTCAGGTAGTGTCTTCGATTTTTGTTTTGGAGTAAGCAGTAGCGGCCACAATTTTCTCTTTCATGAGGTCGACATTTGGATGGGAGAGATAGGAAGAAATGATTTTCGGGTACGTTAACGAATACAGTTGATTACTGTTTGAATTTTTAGAATGGCTTTGAAATTACATTTGCGGGTACGTTAACGTTTTGGTGCGGTAATTTAAATTAGAATCACAAGATTACAGGATATATGTTTAATGAACGAAACCTTTATAGACAATGAATTCAATATACAATTTAAGATTATACTTACATGCATTGATTGTAACATGTGTCATTGGGCTCAATAGTAGCAATATGATGGCTGCGAATGTAGTGCAACAATTACATGTTGTAGGGAGGGTGTCAGATGTTAAAAAGGCTCCAATTCATGGTGTTTTAGTAGAAGAAGTAGATGGCCGGAGTAAGGCGTATACCGATAAGAATGGCCAATATAGTATTGAGGTCTCTTCCTCTTCTGCTAAGTTGAGATTTACCCATATAAGTTTTGAAAGTAAAGATGTCGCTGTTGGAGCTAAAACGATTATTAATCTTGCGCTTGCTGCAAAGAAAACTGTTTTAAACGAAGTGGCTAATCTCAACTACTATGATGTGGTAAAACGTAATACTACGGGAGCTTTGGATTATTTAGATATAGAATCTATCAAATCGGCACCTGTAGTACGGTTTGATGAGGCTTTGGCTGGAAGAGCAGTTGGGCTTCGTGTCAATGCTACCCAAGGGCAACCTGGTGATCCGTTAAATCTAGTCGTGCGCGGAGAAAATTCGGTGCATCATTCTTCTCCATTATTGATTGTGGATGGTATCCCCGTTGAGAATCATAATAATTTGATATTAAATACCGACGACATAAATAATATTACTGTGTTGAAAGATGCCTCGCAACTTGCTCTTTATGGCTCTAGGGGAGGAAATGGAGTGCTTTTGGTGGAGACGAATAAGGGATATGCTGGAAAATCAACTATTAAATTTAATAGCTTTTTGGGGTTCCAAGAGGTTGTAAATCAGATAGAAATGATGTCTCCTTATGATTTTGTACGTTATCAAATAGAGCTTGATCCGCAGCAAGCAAAGCAGCTGTATACACCTGCTGATCTTGTGCCTGGTGCTTTAGGATATAATCCACAAGGTAGGGTACTTATGAATTATAAAGATATTGAAGGGATAGACTGGCAGGACCGAACTTTTCGTAATGCACTTATACAGCGTTACAGTTTGTCGTTGTCAGGAGGAGATGCAAATACGAAATTTGTAGCTTCGACCTCATTGAGCGACCAAAAAGGTGTATTGCTTAACTCGGGAGCTAAAACCTATCAAGGGCGTATCAACCTATCTCAACGTATAGGACGATTTATTAATTCTGGATTTGGAATCAACTATGGACGAAAGCCAAGATATGGGCAATCAATAAATTTTGAGCAAGGGTTAGATTTATCTACTTATTCTCTTTATAGAATGTGGGGAGCACGCCCCGTTTCGGGAAGTAATAACATTGACATCTTAACACCTTTTTTAGATCCAGACTATAATAAAGCACCACAGTTAAAATATAATCCGGTCGTTTCTCTAGAAAATGAGCAAAAGAAAAGCGCGAATTCCAATTTATTAAGTCATATCTATCTTGATTTCGATATCCTTCCCAATCTAAAAGCAAAAGCTCAAGGATATTTTCTTTCAGATATTATTGAGGCGACCGGTTTTTATAATACTAAGACACCATCTGGGTCTGGAGCCAATGGAGTAAATGGTAATTCATATTATAGTAAAAGCCGGCAGAGTACATTAGACTTTATGTTGTCTTATAATGAGGTATTCAAAAGAGATCATGTGCTTGATGTACAGGGAGGTTTCTCCTACAATAAAGGGATAACTGAAGCTTATGGCTTTGATGTAACACATTTACCTAACGAAGGAATTGGGGAGCATGGTTTTGATGAAGGACTCCCTGTTTATACGTTGTCAAAAAAATGGGATGATCGTTATGCTTCTTATTATTTGCGGGGAGGCTACAATTTTCGCTATAAATATTTCTTGACAGGCGTAGTTAGGGCAGACGAAGTCTTGAACAATAAGCTGGTCTATTCTCCAGCCGTGGCTATGTCTTGGGATATGAAAAATGAAGATTTTTTAAGGTCATCCAAACTCGTTTCTTCTGCAAAATTAAGAGCTAGTTATGGGCGCTCAGGTATTCGTATGGCCAATCCATTGACACAGCTTTTTGTAACTGATATCGTTGCTCCTGAAGGTACACTTTGGGAAGCCATTGATCAATTCGATATCGGATACGACTTAGGTCTTTGGAATGATAGATTAATTGTAAACTTAGATTATTACGACAAAGTAAATAGTTCGGATCCACGATTCTACAGTGTGGCTCGTATAGAGAATAGAGGGCTGGAAATAGGAGTGACTTCTACGAATATAAACCGTCCCAATTTTAAATGGAAGAGCCAATTTAATATTAGTTTCAATCGAAACAAGATTTTGTCTATGTATGATCGCTCCCCTCTGATGAGTAGCATGTTCATCAGCGATTCGCCATTGTACATTGCTACTCCAGGAAATGCGTTGGCGACATTCTATGGTTATAAGTTTGATGGTGTTTATCAGGTAGAAGATTTTGACGAAAGTAATGGAACATATACGCTCAAATCTGATGTCAGTGGGAATGGGTCTTTTAGGGCGCATATACAGCCGGGGGATATTAAATATGTCGATCGTAATGTTGATGGTTTTATAGATGAAGAAGATCAAATAGCATTAGGGAATAGCATGCCAAAATACTTTGGTGGTTTCAACAATACTATTAACTATAAGTCCTTTGATTTGAATGTGTTTTTTCAATGGTCTTATGGCAACAAAATATTTAATGGTAATCGTATGGCATTTGAAGGAAACTATCTAAAGCAGGTAGGCTTGAATCAATATGCGAGCTATAACGAGAGATGGACCGCTGAAAATAGATCCCAAACCTTATTCAGAACAGGAGGGCAAGGGGAACCAAATATGCTTTCTGACCGTACTTTGGAAGACGGCTCTTATCTGAGGTTAAAAACCATTGCATTAGGATATACACTACCAAAGAAATGGATGAAAGTTAAATCGCTAAAAAACTTACGCGTATCGTGCAGTGCTCAGAACCTATTGACTTTTACAAAATATACTGGATTAGATCCAGAAATTTCCGTTCGTCACTCTGTGTTGATGCAAGGATTTGACTATGGGGGGTATCCGCAATTTAGAACGGTATCTTTTGGACTGAATGCATCTTTTTAACAAGAAATTATAACCGAAAAAGTATTGAAATGAAAAGTATTTTACAGACTCATAATATAAGTTGGTTAGAACCTGTTTTTTGGAAGGTCTTTGTGCTCATGTGTTGTCTATTACCGACTACACTTGATCTCTCCGCACATAATATTGATGGACATCAACAGACTATAGTGATTACGGGTAAAGTCGTAGATGATAAAGGAGTGCCTTTGGAGGGAGTCAGTATACAGGTAAAAGGACAAAGTAAAAAGACGGCTACCGACGCTAAAGGGAACTACCGGATTCAAGGGATACCTGCCAACTCTATATTGGTTTTTAGCCATATCGGATCGGCTCCACAGGAACATACGGTATCTGTTTCTGGAGTAAAGAATGTGACAATGATATTGGCCGAGCGGACGTTGGAAGACGTTGTAGTGATTGGTTATGGTACGGTGAAGAAAGATGATCTGACAGGGTCCGTTAGCCAAGTGGATATGAAAGATCTTATGGAGGCTCCGGTGGGATCTTTTGACGAAGCCTTAGCAGGACGTGTCGCTGGTGTACAGGTGTCTTCAAGTGACGGACAGCCGGGAGCAGGTATGAATATAGTGATTCGTGGAGCCAACTCCTTGACGCAGAGTAATGCTCCATTGTACGTGATTGATGGATTCCCAATCGAGGACCCAGACAATGCAGCTATTAATCCTGAAGAAATTGAATCTTTAACCATTTTAAAAGACGCTTCGGCTACCGCTATTTACGGTGCGAGAGGTGCTAATGGCGTAATTATCATACAGACAAAGAAAGGGAAGGTAGGTAAACCGATAATATCCCTGAATTCTTCTCTGGGATTTCAACAGGTGGCCAAAACGATGAAGATGATGACACCATGGGAGTTTGTAAATCTACAAATGGAGATTTCACCCAGTAGGGCTAAAGATATATATACACCTGCAGATTTAGATCCCTCGAATGAAAACTACGATCCGGAAGGTCGTACTTTGGAAGATTACAGAAATATAAAGGGAATTGATTGGCAAAACCTTCTTTTTAGAAAATCACTGAATCAGAATCATACTTTGGCACTTCGCGGGGGTACGAGAACGACAAAATATTCATTTTCAGGGTCAATTTTTGATCAACAAGGGATTATTGTTAATACAGGTTCTAATAGGTATCAGGCGAGATTAACGTTAGATCATGAGTTCAATAAGAAATTCAGGATTGGGCTTAATGTAAACTATAGTGAAAATGAGCGAATAGGCCAGATTGTAAATGCTGGTGGAGCGTCTAATTATACAGCTTTTGCATTGTACAGGACATGGGCATATCGGCCAGTCACGGGAAGGATTAATTATAATCTGATCGATGCCGGTTTTGATGACGAATATGAAAATGAATCTGACCTCCGGTTAAACCCAATTGTCACAGCGAAAAATGATTATACCCATCGATTGAACTATTATTTTACGCCTAATGTCAATCTAGAATACGATATAAATAGCAAATTAAAATGGAAGTCTATCTTTTCACTCAATAACGTAAGGTCAGAAAATCAAACGTTTTATAACTCAGAGACACCTCACGGTAGCCCTAGGAATAGATTTTTAGCTCGAGGTGTACATGGTATTATGGGATATTCGGAGAGTAATGTCTGGTCCAATGAAAATACCTTGACTTATAAAAGAACATTTTCTAAAGCGCATAATTTAGAGGTTATGGGTGGGTTTTCTATTCAAGAGGGCAACAGTAGAAATAAGGGGTTTGGCACCATGGGCATTACGGACGAAGCTTTGATTATGCAAGGGCTTGAGTTGGGGATTCCTTATACCTCCTCTGCTAGTGCTGGCGAATTTGGTATGGTGTCAGGTTTCGGACGTTTAAACTACGACTTTAAATCCCGGTATTTACTTACGATGACCTACCGGGCGGATGGTTCTTCAAAATTTGCCAAAGGAAATCGTTTCAGTTATTTCCCTTCATTCGCGGCAGCTTGGAATATGAAAAGAGAAGAGTTCTTGAAGTATAGCGAGTTTATTTCAGAAGCGAAATTAAGAGTTAGTTATGGGGAGACAGGAAATAACAGAATTGGTAACTATGATGTCTTTGGAACAGTGAATACGGCTTTGTCAAATACCTATTCATTTGGTAATAAGCTTCCTCCCGGAGGCGTGTATGTGTCCAAAATGGGAAATGAAGACTTGAGGTGGGAAACTACGGCACAGTTCAATATAGGCTATGATTTAGGCTTGCTGAACAAGCGCGTTAGTCTAACATTGGATTATTACAAAAAGACGACGAGAGATCTCTTGCTAAATGCAGATATGCCTATCACGTCTGGATTTGAGCGGGTATATAAAAATATAGGTTCACTTCAGAATAATGGTTTTGAAGTGACATTGAATACGACAAATATCAACAATGGAAAGTTCTCCTGGAGATCTAGTTTTAACATCGGATTTAATAGTAATAAGATAATCAAACTCACCCGCAATCAGCATAGTATGTTCAGTAATATGGTTGTTGGGGGCAGTACTTCGGCATTGTACGCATCTAAAGTAGGATATCCTGCTGGGATGTTTTATGGGTACATATTTGATGGAATTTATCAAGTAGAAGACTTTGATATCTCTTCCACAGGAAAGTATACCTTGAAATCACATTTTCCAGAATATGGAGAGGGTAGTCGTTCAAAGATAGAACCGGGGTATATAAAGTATAAGGATTTGAATGGCGATGGTAAGATTGATGATAAGGATATGTCTATTATAGGTCGAGGACAGCCTATCCATGCAGGAGGCTTTGCCAATAATTTTTCGTACAAAGGGTTTTACCTCCATGTCTTCTTGCAATGGTCTTATGGCAATGATGTCTTCAATGCCAATAGGATGATATTTGATGGTAATTATTCCGGTCTTTTCAATGTCAATCAATACGCATCATACAATGATAGATGGACTCCAGAAAACAGATCAAATACATTGTATAAACCATCAGGAGGAGGGCCTTCAGGATATTTGTCGAACAGAACCCTGGAAGATGGGTCTTTCCTACGGTTAAAGACGGTATCCTTGAGCTATACCATACCGGCACAACTTTCAAAAAAGGTGTACTTAAGTAAACTGAGTTTACGTATGGCCGTACAAAATCTATTGACATTCAGTAATTATTCCGGTATGGATCCTGAAGTCTCTACACGTCATTCTGTGCTTACGCCAGGGTTTGATTATTCACCATATCCTCAACCAAGAACCGTTACTTTTGGTTTAAATGCAACCTTTTAAACAGCTATATTATGAGAAAGACAGTTTGTTATCTGATAGGCTTAGCCCTAATCTCGAGTTTTAGCTCTTGTGAGAAAATATTAGACAAGCAACCAAAGGATTTTTATCCGTCGGTGACTGATTATTACGATACGGAAGAACATTTAGAGGGAAGTATCAGAGGCGTGTACAATACGCTAAAGGCATCTATGCTATATGGTGGACAGATGCATTATATGTTGGGGTTCGAAGCCGATGAAGGTTATTATTCCAGAGACGGTACATCAGTAGGTCCACACGCCAATAACTTTACCTCAGGACATTCTAGCGTCTACAATTTTTGGAAGGAATTGTACACCGGAATAGGGCGAGCGAATATCTTTCTGGCGAATGTAGACTATAACAAGGAAATCGATCAGGCATTTCGCGATAAACTGAGGGGAGAAGCTCTTTTTTTAAGAGCTTACTACTATTTTATGTTGGTAAAGACCTATGGTGGGGTGCCATTAGCTTTGGAACCTATTACCGATGTCGACGATATCGATAAACCTCGTGCTACGGATAAAGAAGTGTATGAGCAGATTATCAAGGATATGACTGAAGCAGAAGGTTTGGTCGATGGAATTCAACAAATTGGACACGGAGGCCGTGTCAGCAAATCAGCTGTGCGCGGTATATTGGCACGGGTCTGTCTGCATATGGCGGGATATCCAGTTCGGGATTTAACCAAGTACGAGGCTGCGAAAGGATGGGCGGCTAAGGTGATGAATGATCCTGAATTCAAGCACGAGTTAAATCCAGATTTTAAGCAAATTTTTATAAACTATGCACAAGATATCTATGATCCTAAGGAGAGTATCTGGGAAGTAGAATTTATGGGAAATGGTACGGATGCCTATTCCGAAACAGGACAGGTCGGCTATATGTCAGGACCCATATCTACCTCAGACGTCATAGGGCAGTGCTTTGGAGGGGTCAGGGTCACATCAAAATTATACGATGCCTACACTAGCGGGACAGCAAATAGAGGTTCTCAATCTAATTCTACCGGTGACCTGCGCAGGGATTGGACTATTGCAAGTTTTACTTACGATGGTAGCAAGCATGATTTTTCCACTTCTTATTCTACTTCTTTCACAGCAGTTTACCGAAATTATCGACATGTGGGCAAGTTTAGAAGAGAATACGAAACATTATTACCAAAGCATCGGACACGTACTCCTCAGAATTTCCCACTATTGCGCTATGCAGATGTGCTTTTGATGTATGCAGAAGCCGATTATGAGATGGTACACCAGGGAAATGAATTGTCGAATGGGGTGCCTAGTGTGGAAGCAGTTGATGCCATTCGTAAAGTTAGGCTAAGGTCTTACAACGTTGGTGGCATACGTAATTTTGGAATAAACAATGCAGGTTCGGGGTATACTACACCACCAAAAGTAGCTATGCCAACAGGTACCGGGTCAGGGGCTGTTATTACTGCTCGTATATATACTAGTGGTGCTAACAAAGGACAGTTGGCAGGCTTTGACCTGGGGCGTGATCCGGTAACGGGATTTAAAATGGGGAAAGGATATACAACAGCCAACGACGGCAATTACCTTGTCATCACGCCTAGACAAGGGAGTGCTAGGGCAAATGCTCGTTTTTATGCTGCTACTGATGTAGAATTACAAGCTATAGAGCTTGATGATTTTAGAAAGACGATACAAGATGAACGTATGAAAGAATTGGCTTTCGAGACCATTCGCAAATGGGATCTTACCCGTTGGGGCTTATTTGAATTTGAAATGCGCCAGGTAAGGAATTTCTTAAATACAAATGGAATGACTGATAGGTATTTCTATTCCTTTTTTTCGAATGCTAGGGACAAACACAAACTATGGCCTATTCCGGCTCGAGAGTTGAATCTAAATAATGAATTAGTACAGAATCCAGGATGGTAAACATGAATATTATGAATACGAAATTAAACCTATATGTAAGTCTGTTATGCTTGTTGTTTATTTCCTGTGATAAGAACATAGAATTATCTCCAGGGTTGGACAGCTTCGATGTGACTACTGTAAAGACCGTTTATGAGGTTGACGAAGATGTGGTCTTTAACTTTACTGGTGATCCTGATATGATTTCCTTTTATTCAGGTGAATTATATAGCGAGTATGCCTATAAAGATGAACGAATAGTTAACCTGGATAATACATTATTAAGTTTTAATAGTATGAAGCCGCTTCTTGCGGGGGCACAGGCCTCTGATTTTAAGGTATTGGTATCTACAAATTTTAATGACACTTATAGTTATGAAAATGTTATCGGGGCGACATGGACGGATATCACTTCTAATTTTACGCTAGGCGGAGATAAAGTTTATACGGCTTCTGGAGATTATCAAGTATCTGACCTCTATGAAAAAGGGAAACCCTTATATGTGGCTTTTCGATATAAAAATAAGCCTCAAGAACAGCATGGTGTTGTCGGACGTTTTTTAATCCAAAGTTTCCAAATGCTAGGACACTCTGTGTTCGGGTCCCATGTCATCGGAGATCCTGCGTCTGCAGATTTTAGGATAATAGACAAAAGTGAAGATGTCAAGACAGCTACTACCTTGACTACGACTACAATCACCTTTGCTGGGTATTCAAGGACGATGGGTAGTTCCGACCCCGATCCAGAAACAGACACCTGGGCAGTAACTAAAGCATTTGACTTGGATTTATTGGATAATGGACCTGATCGCCCTGTTGCGTTAAAAGGCAATCAAGATCCTAAACTGAAGAGCCATGTTTACAATTTTAAAGAACCTGGAGAATACCTGGTGACTTTTGTGGGGACAAATGCTAATATAGATGGTACAAAGCAAGTTGTTAGGCAACTAAAAATAACTGTAGAGCAACCAGACTAGTGCAACAAATCATATAAACAGATGAAGAAGATTTACTTTTATACCAGTATACTGCTGTTTTTCCTGGTTGGGTGTTCCAGGGATATAGAGTCTGTCTTAATAGAAGATACTATTATAGAGAGTGAGACCAAAGTGCTATCGGACGGTACACAATTGAGGTTTAGTAATCTAGGACCTCAGATATTCAATACAGACATTAGTACAGCTACATTTTACGAAAACTCTCAGGGCAATAAATACTTATATGCTGTGGTAGCAGGAGAACCTGCCCATTTAATTGGGTATGAACTTAACGCAGGTGATAAGCTGATAACAGATATTGCTTTGCCATTAGGCAACACATCCAATTCGATGGTTTTTTCTTCCGATGGCATATTGTACTTTACAGGCGGCGGACGGTTGTATGCCCACACAATTGGAAGTAGTACCATTGAGGATCTTGGCGTAGCGTTGGATAAGCAGACCTCACTTTACGATTTGAATAGAGGTAAAGACGGCATTATCTATGGAGGTACGTATCCTGATGGCAAAGTATTTAAATATCACCCTCAAACTGGATTTGTAGATTTGGGGTCAATGGCGGTAGGTAAGAACTATGTCAGATCCATGGTATACCATGAAGGCTCCCATAAGATATTTGCTGGAATGGGGACAGGGGCAGAACTTATTGAGTTTGATCTCAGTACTGGTGATAAGCGCAATATTCTCCCCGCAAATTTTGGTGATCAGGAGTTTTTATATCAGATGAGCCTTATTGAAGGTATAGGAGGAGGAGATAGACTGTTTATGACCCTTCAAAATAGCAATATCACGTTAGCTTATAATATCAGTACAGGCAAGTTTGAGTATGAAGGGCCAGCGATATGGGTACCGAGCGTGGTAAAAGCACCATCATCTGAGGTAGTATATTTTACCAAAGGAGCAAATGTATATGCCTTCGATAATCTGTCGTCGGGTAATTATGATCAACGTTTGATAACACCTGTATCGGGCAGCGGTCGGTCTTCTGTATTCTTTGGAAATGTACTGCATATGTTTTCCAATACCGGACAATTGTTGCGCTATGATATTGAACGGAGCGCTGCCAATCCGTCCAATTTGAATGTACCCGGGCAGCCTAGGCAATTGAATGATGTACATATTGGCCCAGGTCACACCATATGGACATCGGGCTATCAATATGGAGATAATGCTGCTTATAGTACAAAAACAAAAAAGACAGAAGCATTCATTGGTCTCTCACAGACTGAAAGCGCAGCGATGTATCAGGAAAATATGTACTTCGGTACTTATACCAAAGCCCGTATATATAAATATAACAGTCGAATTCCTTGGAAAATGAATCAAAATCCCAAATTGGTTACAACTGTTCCTGGGCAAGACAGGCCATTTGCGGGCACTGAAGTTTCTTCTATGGGAAGAGTGTTTTTTGGGACGGTACCCAACTATGGTGCTAATGGAGGAGTGTTGGTCGAAATTGATGTAAAAAACAATGATCGCGTGACCAATCATAAACCGGTACCTAATCAATCTGTAATATCATTATTGGAGGACGAGGGAACACTCTTTGGTGGTACTTCTATCTGGGGAGGCTTGGGAAGTGATCCGGTAGAAACCGAAGCGAAGTTGTTTGTTTGGGATATTGAGAAAGGTGTTAAGATCCACGAAATCATACCGGTGAGCGGTGCTCGGTTTATATCCTGTCTTCTAAAAGGTAATGACGGATATATTTGGGGAATAGCACAAGGCCATCTTTTTAAAATTGATCCGAAAAGCTATGAGGTGGTTTCTACAACTAAAATTTGGAACGATAACCGAGCTTCACACGTTTGGAGGCCTGATCAATTGATCTTGTCACCTCGAGACAATATGTATTATGGAGCTGTAGGGAGTAATTTATTTAGGTTCAATCCAGAGACGTTTGCTGTAGAAAGACTGAATCTCGTCGGAGGACATCTGACCCTAGGGGCGGATGGTGACTTTTACTTTATCCGTGCTTCAGATCTCTGGAAGATGGAGGTCAGATAATAATTATAGGTAAAATAGTTAGATATAATGGGATACAAGACAAAATTTGGAACAACTCTTAATTTGATTCTTTTGGCCTTCATGTCATTTGCTCAGAATTAAATTAAACCATCAAAGGCTTGATAGCAGGAGCAAATAACCAGCTATATTTTTATCGCGAAGGAGATCTTTGGAGGATAGATGTAAACTAGGTTTACTCGATTAGGAATAAAGAAATAATTAATGTTTAAAGTAAAAATAAATCTTACAATTATGAAAATTAAATCAACATTCTTTTTAGCAGCTCTATGCGCTGTATCGCTCAACTCTTATGCGCAGCGTGGTGAATGGACGGGTTCTAATACGGTATGGAGCTATGATATGACAAAAAAAACAGCGGGTCAGGATTCAATCGGTGGTGACAATTTATCTTTCGTTTCATCGGGTGCCACAGAGACTTTTTTGCCTAGCCCTTCGTCAGGTTCGGCAATTGTCACATCGACTAAAGGTACTCCCTCGTTTATCCATCAGTCCGGTTCGAATGCGAGTGTAAGGATCAGGGCGGCTAATGAAGAAGGATCACCAACCAAATTTTCTCTATTTGGTATCAAAGAGGCAACACCTGTAGCTGCAATATCTTTCACCATTACACCGAATCATCAAGCTAAAAAATCGGATTGGTACATTGTATTGGGAAAAGAGGCTTTATTCTTTAAAGATGGAAAGACAACTCTTCCTATTAACAAGACAGGTTCATCTCCTAATGCAGCTGTTTTTGCTTCCTTTAGGTTACAATCAAGTGAGGGGTTTGGAGAGAAAGCAGCAGAAAAATATAGATTCCAGACACGTGAACAAGCCGAGTTAGAGGAGGATATCACTTGGGCCAATAGCAATACCAACCTGTTTACTAAAGGCAAGAAGCATGAAGTAGAAATCTATGCTAATAATACAATGGGCGAGCAGAGCTATACGCTGAATGGCACTACTTATAAAGTTCCAAAGAGAAGTTATCACTTGTGGGTAGATGGTAAAAAAATTGGTGCAGATTTCCAGGCCAATGCAGTAAGACGTAATCAACCATTAGATTCCTTCCTTATCATGTCTCGTGATGCGGTTTCTGGTAGTGTAGGTAATAAAAATGCCTCTACTATGGATATCCGTGATGTGAAGATTAAATATGCAGCTCGTTAATTCCGAGCTAAAAGAGTAGATGGTCTTCATTGTGTAAGCAATGAAGACTATTTCTCGTATCGCATGCAAAAACTTAAATCAAAAGGTGTATTTACGAAATATTCATGTTTTGTGAAAGCCGAACCGGGAGATTCTTATCTCACATATTTGAGGAAGAATAATGATAGATAAAAACAAAATATATACATATATGAAATCTGGGCTTATACTTAAATCCATTGGGAAATTAGGACTGTTGCTAACACTGTGCCTATTCTCTTTTGTAGTTTACTCACAGCGCAAACCGCAAGATTTGACTTTTGGACTTTCCCTGGATCATTCCGATTGGATTTATAAAGTAGGAGAACCGGTGAAAATAACAGGTATAGTAAAATACAAAGGTACCGTGTTACGAGATGTGAAAATCAACTATGAGGCAGGACCTGAAATGTTGACTCCATTATTAAAAGACAGTACAGTGTCGCCTGATGGAGCTTTTGCGATACAGGTAGGCACGATGAACCAACCGGGGTTTCTTCGGTTTGCTGTTAGCACGGAGTATGAAGGAACCAAGTACAGAGAAGTTATTACAGCAGGTTTTGACCCTTATAGCATTCAGCCTACGGTAGAAATGCCAGCTGATTTTATGTCGTTTTGGAACAACGCTATCGAACAGAATAGAAAGTTGCCATTGGAATCTAGTATGACACATTTACCAGAGCGATCTACAGAAGACGTCAATGTATATGAGGTCTCATTCCAAAATTATAAAGAAGGAAGCCGGATTTATGGAATCCTTTGTATACCCAAAGCAGAAGGCAAGTATCCTGCGGTATTTAGTCCTCCTGGGGCAGGTGTGCATAAAATACAGGGCGATATTAACACGGCTAAAAGCGGCTTTATTACCTTACAGATTGGTATTCACGGAATTCCACTTAATATGGATGCCGCGGAGTATAAAAAGCTCGCTAATACGACATTCAAGCGGTATCGTGTCGATGGGATGAACAATCGCGATACCTATTATTTCAAACGTGTATATCTAGGCTGCGTTAGGGCCATAGATTTTATATTCACGTTGCCACAATTTGATGGAGAGAATATTGCTGCTGTAGGCGGAAGCCAAGGAGGAGCACTGTCTTTCGTTACGACAGCACTCGATAGCAGAATAACATACATATCGGCCTATGCTCCAGCGTTGGCAGACCTTCCGGGGTATTTGCACAATAGAGCTGGAGGATGGCCACATCTATTTAAGAGTCATGTTAATGACAGTAATAGAGAAAGAGCGACCAAAAGCCTACAGTATTATGATGCTGTAAATTTTGCAAAAAATATTAAAGTTCCCGGATTGTATAGTTTTGGATTTAACGATGAAACTACACCACCGACGACAATGTTTGCGGCTTACAATTCAATAACTGCTCCCAAAGAGCTATTTATAGCAAAGGAGACGGGGCATTGGTATAGTAATGAACAGACTGGGATGAGAAGAAAGTGGTTGCAAAAAGTGTTAAAAAAATAACGAAATGCAGATTAGGATGAAAAATATGAAGTTGGTAGTCTACTTGTTTTTATTGACAGGGATTTGTGGTAATGTGGTAATTGGCAGAGCACAGCAATTGGATGAGTTTTTATATGATAAAGTGACCTATAATTTAAAACGCACAGTCACTACGTCACTTCCTGCAACGATGAAGGCTTACCACCCTTCAGAATTTATCACATTGGCAACCAAGGGCAAAGTCAGCAATGCCGTAATTGTGAAAGCTGATAAAGATGAAAATAACCGTTGGGGAGAGCTGCTCCGTGCAGCACTGTCAAAAGCATGGAAAGTTGATGTTCCCATGGTAGATTGGGAAGAAGCAAGATTGGGAAACCGTCATCTTATCCTATTTGGTAGTGCCAATTACAATATGCCTCTCCGGGAGTTGGATGCGAATACCTTGCTAGGTAAAAATGAGAAGGGATATGAACTCCGTACAATTCCTAATGCGCTTTCTTGGCAGAAAGATGTATTGTACATCAATGGATTGGATGAGGCAGATTTCAAACAAGCGATCAATGTACTGTTGGAGAAGATTCCTGATCCCGATAAGGTTAAGCATTTTATAGCCTGTGAGGGATGGGACAATGAAAATGCAGAAAAAGATAGTAAGGATTTCTTGAAGGGACTTGAAGAGCACTATGCAAAAGATGATTCGCGGAGAAATAATTTAGCAATTCAAGATCATCTGGCAAAACCTGTGAACAAATACAAAATGACGGGTGACGAGCGTTATGCGGAAACCTTTGCCAAGATGATGAATTATGTGTTGGATCGGTATGATGAATTCTTGGGGGCACAAAAAACACCGCCAACTTTTGAGTTTCATGTATTTCCAGCTTATATGTACCATATGGAGAATGCGAAAGCATTTTCTGATTCGGATAGATTGAAAGCGATCGAGTTTATGCGTCGGATTGGCGAGGATGCTATGAATTATTGGGAGATGAAAGAACCTATGGAGTTTTACCAGGATGGCTTTCAGGGGTATATCACAAACCACTCCTGTTTTGCATCACGGACGATGTTTTCTATTTCAAGATATTTGATTTCACGCTATAATTATGAACCTGCCCGCTATTGGAAGGAAGTTTCTGACAATGGATTTGATGGTGTAGCGCTTAATCCCTATTCGCCTGAAGATGCCGCCGGTTACCAATATCTCGTCTATCGGATATTTGTAGACTATGCATTGATGAGTGGGCGCTATAAAATGGATTTTTTCAGAGCGCCTTTGTTTCAGGGGTATTTACAGTTTGCTAAGGCACAGTATAACCACTTGGGCTATATGGCAGGGTATGGAGATGCTTTTGCTATTGGTCATTACAGCTCGCATCCATTTCTTTTGCAAGCTATTGAACTTTTTGATGATAATGAAGCGAAATACCTGATAGAGCTAATAGAAAGAAATAAAACAGGCAAGGGAATCGAGACAAAAATAAGTCTTCCGCCGCCAAATGTGGAAACACATGGGATGCATTATTTTGTGCTCAACGATTTTAAGAAGGAGCAATATAAGATAAAAAACTATTTCAAAACCCCTCTACTGGATAAGGCTATTTTCAGAAGTGGATGGGATGATAGTGCCGATTTCCTGACCGTAACGGGCATTAATGGTGACGGAAGAAACCACGGGCACTTCGATGCTAATGGAATCAGTCAATACATCGTTGGAGATAGGTTGTGGCTGTGGGAAGGAGATTATATCAAGAAGTTCCCTGATGACCATAATTCGATGGTGGTGAACAGAGATGGAAAAAGCTTTGATTTTAGCCGAAATTTTAAAGTAAGAAATAAGTCTGCTGCTTCTCAAGTGGTTGCAGCAGTGCAGAGTAAAGATAAAACACAGTCATTGATGTCTTTACTCTTGGAAGAGTATAATGGCGTCAATTGGACGCGTAACATAAACTACCTTGCTAAAAAAGGGCTATGGATTATCGATGAAGTGGATGTATTGCTTCCTGGCGATTATGGCGTCGAGATTTACTGGAGGAGTGTGGGCAATATGACGACCAAAGAACAAGGTGTTCAGTTCACCCAACGCCCTTCTAATGATGGCATACCGTATAACTTTTTTATTGTCGAGGGGAGTGGTGCAAATGTATTCACTAAGAGCTTTTTTGATTCAGGCCACGGTAGAAAGGATGGCAATATCTCCGGTTACAAAAAGAACTATGATGTCAATACCCGACAGATGGTGCAGCGTAGACAGGGACAGTTCCAGAAAGGGGACAAATTATACTATGCCAATTTTATGATGGCAGAGGCGGGGAAAAATCCACAAGCGCCTAAAGTACATCAAATCGGGGACAACGTCTTTGCTGTAGCCGCTCGTAAGGAATATCATGTCGCGGTCATCGGAAACTACAAAGCGGATAATATGGAGATAGTGGCCGACAGATGTTTTATGGGACCTGCAGGCATATTGGCTACGGGGGCTAAGACTATCCGTATTGGGAGCTACACTTGGACATCCGATACTCCTAAAGATTTTGTTTTGGATTATAAAGACGGACTAGGAGAGGAATACCTCGGTCTGTTAAAGAGTACATTTGATAAAGGTGTATTTACGACGCTGAAGAAGCCCAACGAAATCAGTGTTCCTGAAGTAAAGGCCAAAAAGGTAAAAACACTGAAAAGTCATGTGTCTGCTATGGCACAGCAAGATAAATTGGTCGCCTTAGGTACAGCAGACGGTACTTTTATGGTGCTAGATGAAGCTGGGACTACGCTCGTCGAACATAAGTTTCCAAAACAGGTCACAGCGATAACTCCTATTCGTACCGAGGCAGGGACACGTTGGGCAGTTGCAGTTTTTCCTGAAAATAGATCTACAGGTAAAGCGTCGTTACATCTTATTGATGAAGAGGGATCAATCGCTTGGACAAATAGTATCAACTCTTGGCACAACAGATATGGTACCATCACAACGATGTTTACCGCCCATCTGGACAAGAGTGGTGTACCAGCGATTATTGCGGGTTCTCAAGGCTGGCATTATTATGCTTTTGCACATGAGACCGGAAAACAGATTTTTAGAACCGCGATTACTCATGGAGCTACAGTTGGAGCCGCTGGAGATATGGACGGAGATGGTCTTGATGATATAGCTGTTGGTGCCGAGTATTATTACCACCAGTTGGCCAATAGCAAAGGGGTGCCGTCAGAGCGTTTTTCGGCCTCTCCGTGGAATTATTCGGTAGTGGTCAAAGACTTGGATGGAGATGGAAAGAAAGAAGCCATATTTGGTAGAGGAGATGGTTGGTTGTATGTCAATGTGCCTAAAGAAAATAAATTTAAAGCATGGCGTGTTAATGTTGGAGGTAGACCAATAGCTATTGTAGATTTAGAACAGGGCACAGCCAAACTAGCTGCAGCTACAGAGATGGGGGATGTAGTTTACGTGGATGGTGAAGGCAAAGTGGTGAAATACGTGAAGCTGCCTGCACAATTGACGGACCTAAAAGTGAGTAAAGGTATGCTATTGGCTAGTTGTATAGACGGTTGGGTGTACACTTTAGATGCTGATGGGAAAGTGTTGGGTAAATCTAGCTATGCGCATGATCCAACATCCATCTATGCGACGAAAATCACTGTCGACTCGGATATGGCGGCATTCTTTAATGGTAAGGATGTTTATTACTTGACAGATTTTAAACGATAAAGAATTAAAAAGTGCTTAAAAGCACAAACGATATTAACCATTTAACCAAGTCGTTATGATAAAGTTTAATTCAATTCAACGTCCTCTAAGGGCGGACTATACTAGGGAGGGCTTTGTACTTAAACGAACCACTCTCTTGGTATATGTCTTTATATCTATTCTTTCGTTATTGATAGCGAAAGTCGGACATGCACAAGAGCATACTTTTGACTGGGCTGTAGCTATGAATTTGAATACCACTAGAACCGATGCCGCCTTATTTTCTACGGCGGTGGATGCTAGCGGAAACGTTTATGTAGTTGGACAGTTTGAAGGAACAGATGTGGATTTTGACCCTGGGGCGGGAACTCATTTGATGAGCTCAGCTGGTGGACAAGATATTTTTGTTCAAAAATTAGATGCTAACGGTAATTTCCTATGGGCAAAGAGGTACGGTTCTAGTACAGATGATGTAGCTTATGGTATCGCTTTAGATGACATGGCAAATGTCCATGTCACAGGGCGCTTCACACAAACGATAATGTTTGACCCTTCTGTTGTTCTTACTTCTAAAGGGTCTGCGGATGGTTTTGTGCTGAAACTCAGTACAGATGGAGATTTTATATGGGCCAAACAAATGGGGGGTACCGGGTTCGACGTTGCCAATGGTATTGCTGTGGATAGTGACGGTGGTGTGCATACAACAGGAAGCTTTACGGGGACGGCAGATTTTAATCCGGGAGCAGCTGTTTATAATCTTGTCTCACAAGGAAGTCCTTCTGATATTTTTGTTCAAAAATTGGATCGTGACGGTAATTTTGTGTGGGCTATTAGTATGGGGGGGGCAACCGCAGATGTGGGGTATTCCCTAGGAGTTGATGCGGCGAAGAATGTATATGTCACTGGAAACTTTACAGGGATTGCTACTTTTGGTAGTGTGACATTGAATGCTGGTACTACCAATGCTAGAGATATTTTTGTAACTAAAATTAATGCCACTGGAAGCCTCGTCTGGGCCAAGAGTATGGGGCTCCCAGCTCCTCACGACGACAGCTTTAGTCTAGCAGTAGATCCATCGGGCAATGCGTATGTAACAGGAGGGTTCCGTGGAAATAATGCACCTTTTGGACCATCGATAAAATTGACTTCCATTAGTCCAGGTGTACATGATGTTTTTGTGCAAAAAATCAATACAAATGGGACGGTGTTATGGGCTAAAAATATTGGTGGGGCTGCCGCTGACTCCGGGTATTCTATTGCACTAGATGGTTCAGGTAATATTTACACAACAGGATATTTTACCGATGGGGCTGATATTGATTTTGACCCTGGGGAAGGTAATTTTCCGCTGGTATCTAATGGTTCAACAGATGTATTTGTTCTAAAGCTTGATAATGATGGTAATTTTGGATGGGCGAAGTCGATCGGGGGAACAGGAAGTGATGCAGGCCATTCTATTGTTACCGATCGACTAGGAAATGTATATACAACAGGCAGGTTCGCCGCTACTGTCGATTTTAATCCGGGGAATGGTACTTTCCCTTTGACGAGTGGCAGCAGTAGCCCCTATGCAGCCTTTATACAGAAGTTGAAACCTGTTATTAAAATGACAGCAACCTGGAATGATGGTACAGGTGAGATTCCCATTGAGGCAGGTGACCAATTGGAGATAGTATATGGAAAACAAGGAGTGTTGACACTAGCACACAACAACCTTGATGTGCCCGCTCCAGTACTGTCTTTTACCCAGGATCCAGCAGTAGATCCCTTGCTCGCCATCACTGAGCCAGCTACGGGCAATGTATATAGCATTGAAGGTATCAGAGCTAATGGGACTGGCGAAGATGGTACATTGAAAGTGACTTTACCAGGGACATCAAATCTTGATGGTGCCGAATTGGAATTTACGGTCCTGGTCAAAAAAAGACCATTCACTGTCTCATCGAATGTATTGACTAAATCTTTTGGAACGGCAGAGCCGACTTTTAATTTTAGTATTTCAGAAGGTACATTAAATACGGGACATGTAACAGCAGGAGTGCTGGGTCGAGATCCGGGGGAGTCAATGGGATATTATGATTTTCAGTTGGGTTCTTTGGCTATAATGAGCGGCTCGGACAATGTGACAAGCAATTATGAGGTAACAATAGACCCGGCGCAATTTCAGATTATCGGTATGCCGCTTACGGTTACAGCTACTGGAGTGGTGAGCAAATCCTATGGGGCAAATGACCCCGTATTTACCTATGCAATTACGCAGGGAAGCATTCCTGTTGGATATACGTTAGCTGGAGTATTGGGACGTAGCCCTGGTGAAAATGTAGGAAGTTACCCGTTTATACCAGATGCCTTGGTCGTGAAGAACGGGAGTGGGCAAGATGTCACCTCAAGTTATACGATTACAGCTGATCCTCAGGTTCCATTTTCTGTTACACCGGTAGCGTTAACGATATCGGCAGTAGCGAATACCAAGACTTATGGCCATGATGATCCAACATTGACCTATACGGTGTCAGGACTTGTCCATAATGAAGACCCGACGACTATGTTTAGTGGTTCTTTGCAACGTGAACCGGGAGAAGATGTTGGAGAATATCGTATTCAGCCGAATACACTTTCTTTGAATAGCACCAATTATACCTGGAACTTTAATGATTTTGTAGAGGCGATTTTTAAAATTACAAAGGCATCGCAGGCGATTACGTTATCGGCCGCCGCAGAGGTGCAGCTGAATGCCGGGATATTGCCTGTCACAGCTACAGCCGACAGCCAACTACCGGTTACATTGACTGTAGATGATGATAGATTGGCAACAGTAGCGGGGAGTGAACTGGTATTGTTAAAGGGAGGGACGGTTACAGTGAAGGCCTCTCAGCTAGGTAATAACAACTACGAAGCGGCGACAGAAGTCACGACGACTGTACAGATTATAGACCCTAAGAGTAGTCCGTTGATTGTTGTTCAGCAAGGAGTATCTCCCAATGGGGATGGAGTAAATGATTTTCTAACTATTGAAAATATCGAAAGGTACCCCGAGAATCATTTGACCATTGTTGATCGCAGTGGCAACCTCATTAAAGAGGTTATTGGATATGATAATGATCAGCGTGTATTCACAGGAAGAGATGTCCCAGATGGCACCTACTTCTATAAATTGAAAATTAAGATCAGTGGCAATTGGCAATACTATCAAGGGTTTATTGTCGTGAAAAAGAACTAACAGATGAAAAAATATATCATTCTTTTACTATATGTAACCTCTATATCATGGATTCCCTTGAGGAGCTACGGACAACATAGTCTCAGTTACAATCAGTTTGGACAGTTGAGGACGGCCTTCAATGGCTCACTGAGTTTAATGGATCCAAACGGTGCAGCAACATTGCTCACTAGACAACAGTGGGTAGGAGTCGATGGTGCACCCCAGTCTTACTGGGTTAGTGGTCATATGGGAGTGAAACGTTTTGGGGCGACTGTAGGGGTCGATATGCGTCAAGTCAGTCTTGGAGTCGAAAAAGAACGTGAGCTTAGTGCTTATGTGGCTTCTGGGGTACGTCTTTCTGATAAAGAGTACTTGGCATTATCCCTAGGAGGGGGAATATTAATGCATACAGGAGAATACTCGAAGTTAGCTCCTTCAGACCCTTTATTTGCTCAAGATACTCGAACCAATCAAGGGATTATGAGTATCAGTACCTCCTATTTTAAAGAAGATACCTACTATCTTGGGATATCCATTCCACGTTTCGTCCTTAACAAGCGCCATCGGGAGCAGGATTATCACTTTAGACAGGTTTATTATGCTACCGGGGGAGCCTTAGTACGTATTGATGAAGGCTTTCATTTACGCCCTTCATTTATCGTGAGCCATATGGAGGGATCAGGCGCACGTTTCGATATCAATGCCTTAGCATTCTTTGCCCAAAAGTTTGGTGTGGGTTTGGGTGTACAGAATAAAGGGGATTTAGCAGGTTTGTTACAGCTTAATATTGGAAATATAGGGGTTGGTTATAGCTATCAGTTCAGCCCAGGAAGCGCAGTCAATAGTCAACGGATATCGAGTAATACCCATGAGGTTGGCGTGCGTTATAGGGTCGGGGGAATAAAAATGTTGTAGTTACTGATTTGAGAATATGCATATACTTTCAACCATCGCGTGTTTTGCTATTCAATCTATTTTTATGATTGGGGTATATACCTCTTCGAATGACTATACGAAGGATGCTAGGGGCATTAATATTGAAGATACGGTTTGTGTCGGAGATGATATATACCATGTCGATTGGCTGTTTAAGGATAATTTTGAGTCTAGCGATTGGAGTAAGAATTGGATACTAGAAGGCAGTGGTACTAAAGTTAAAGTGAAGGACGGAAGGTTATTTATAATGGATTACGGAGTCGGTACAACATTATGGCATAAAGGAGAGTTTTCCAAGCGGCTTATTGTTAGATACATTGTACGTTCAGAAGATGGGAAGAAAGATGATAAGCTAAATTTTAATCATATCTCACATGCACGAAATCTTGAAGGAGGGATTCTGCAGATAGGAACAATCACGGGGCGTATAGGAGCTTACGCTGAGTATCATCGATTTCCTAATTATATTGCCACATTGACGTTCAAACATAGTAGGATTAGAAAAAATCCAGGTTTTAATATGTTGAGCGATAGTGCTACCTACGCGTCGAAAAGGAAATCTTATAGGGTCGTGTATACTGTCGATGATGACAGAATCCGTTATTATTTGAATGACAATAAAGTACATGATATAGAAAATAGCGAGGTATTAGAAGGAGGAAAGTTTGGGATAAGGACCTGGAATACCTTTGGTTCCTGGGATAATATAGAGATTGGGGTTATCAAAGCTGTGTCCACTTTGCGAAATTAATATATGAATTACAGATGTTTATGGTTGGCTACGGAGCGGACGATAGAAAAGTAAAAATTATAATATATGAAAAAAATACAATTAGTAGTTGTTCTTGTCTTGAGTTGCCTTGTAACGGTCAATGGACAACAGGTGATTGATAATTATCTGTACTCTACCGTTACCTATGGTTTAAAGCGAGAGATAACTACAGGTATTCCTGCGGGAATAAAAGCTTACAAAGGAAAGACTAGTATTGCAATGGCGAAAAAAGGAACTTCTAGTAATGCGGTTATTGTCAAAGCCGATAAAGATGAAAATAATCAGAAGGGGTTATTGCTACAGCGGGAATTGGAAAAGGCCTGGAAAGTGAAAGTTCCTTTAGTTGATTGGGATGAGGCACGGGTTGGGGATAAAAACCTTATTCTTTTTGGAGCAGCAAAGTACAATATGCCTTTGCGCGAACTTGATGCCAATAATCAATTGGGTAATAATGAAAAAGGGTATGAGGTCAGAACTATTCCCAATGCACTTTCTTGGGGCAAAGATGTAATTTACATCAATGCTGGGCCTGATTCAGATTTTGAAGAAGCGATTGGAGTATTGATTAAAAAATCGTCTAAACCAGATAAAATCCCCTATTTCATAGCCTGTAAAGGTTGGGAGAATGAAGATGCGCAGAATGACCATAAAGTCTTTATCGAAGAGTTGTTGGCCCATTATGCCAAGGATGACTCCCGCAGAAATAATATTGCATTAGAAACGTTATTGGCCAAACCTGTGCTGAAGTATAAGATGACGGGGAATGATGCCTACGTGAAGACATTCGCTGAGATGATGAATATGATATTGGATCGTTATGATCAATTCGCTGGACCTAATAAGACTCCTCCTACTTTCGAGTTTCATATATTCCCTACCTATATGTATATGGTCGAAAACTCAAAAGCATTTTTGGAGACTGATCGGTTGAAGGCGATTGAATTTATGCGACGCATTTCAGAAGAGTCTATGAACTTTTGGGAGATGGTAGAGCCAATGAAGTTTTATGATGCAGATACCAAAGGATATATCACCAATCACTCATGTTTTGCTTCGAGGACTGTAGCGGCATCTGCGAGATATTTGTTGACGAGGTATAACTATGAACCAGCGCGCTATTGGAAGGAAGTAGCTGATAACGGTTTTGACGGTGTTGCTCCACATCCCTATTCGCCTGAGGATGCGGCGGGATATCAATACTTAGTGTATCGGATATTTACAGATTACGCAATTTTGAGTGGAAGGTATAAACTCGATTTTTTTAAGTCACCGTTGTTTCAAGGCTATTTGCGGTTTGCAAAGGCACAATACAATCATTTAGGGTATTTAGCTGGATATGGAGACGCAAATGCATTAGGACATTATAGTTCCCATCCCTTCCTAAAACAGGCAATCGAATTGTTTGATGACGAAGAGGCCAAATATATCTTGAGGTTGATCAATAGGAACAATGCAGGTAAAGGGATTGAAACGCCAATTAATATGGCTCCTCCCGGTTCGGATACGCATGGTTTGAGCTATTTTACTTTAGATGACTTCAAACAGACCCAATATAAAATAAAAGGATTTTTCAATAGACCTTTGCTGGATAAAGCCATATTCCGGAGCGGTTGGGATGACAAAGCCGATTTTGTAACTATTACAGGTATTAATGGAGATGGCCGTAATCACGGACATTTTGATGCGAATGGTCTCGCTCAATATATGGTAGGAGATAGGATATGGTTATGGGAGGGAGATTATATCCGTAAATTTCCGGAGGACCACAATTCCATGGTGGTTAATAGAGATGGAAAACACTTCGATTTCAGTCGAAATTTTAAAGTTAGAAACAAAGCTGCGGCTTCACGGGTTAGAGCATCTTTAGAAAACGAGAACAAACAACAATCGTTGTTGTCCTTACAGCTTGAACAATATAACGGTGTCAATTGGACCCGAAATATCAACTACCTTGCTCGCAAGGGGCTTTGGATTATTGATGAGGTCGATGTATTGGTCCCTGGTAACTATGGTATTGAAATCTCTTGGAAGAGTGTAGGCAATATGGAAGTTAAGGATCAAGCAGTACAGCTTACGCAGAAAAAACTTAATGATGGCATCCCTTACAATTTCTTCATCGTAGAAGGAAGTGGAGCGACTCGATTTACGAAAACATTTTTCGAAAGTGGAATAGGAAGAAAAGATGGAAATCTCATGGGGTATCAGAAATCATTTGACCTCAACAGTCGACAGGTTGTACAGCGGAAGCAAGGGAGTTATAAAAAAGGAGACAAATTATATTATGTCAACTTTATGCACGCAGCAGAAGGAGACCATCCAATTGCCCCTAGCATCCATCAGTTGACAGATCATGTATATGCCGTGCAATCGGGTAAAGATTATCATCTTGCTGTGCTCGGGAAGTATGTGGCAGAGGGGGTAGAGATAGACGCTGATAGATGTTTTATGGGACCCGAAGGAATATTGGCTTCCGGCGCCCGTACGATAAGGGTTGGAGATTACACCTGGTCTTCTGAGGTTGCAAAGGATATCGTAGTAGATTTTAAAGAAACGTTGGGTGAGCCTTATCTAAACATTCTTCGGGCGCAATTTTCAAAAGGTGTACAGGTAAATCCTTCAAATCCGGTCCGAGTAGAGGCGGCAGAAACCAAATTGGCCACTATCAAAAAGCTAAATAGTAATGTATCCTATATGGCCAAGCAAGGGAAAGAGATAGCTGTTGGTACGGGGGATGGCACTTTTGTGTTGATGGATGAAAAGGGGAACACTCTTTTTGAACATAAGTTTGCTAAAGAAATCACAGCGATAAGCCCTATCCAAACAGGTAAAGGTACCAAATGGGCGATAGCTGTTTTTCCTGAAGACCTAGAGGACGCTAAGGCTATGGTTCACCTGCTGGACGAGAATAGAAAGATTGCATGGGTTAAACCTATAGCGCCTTGGCATAGGCGTTTTGGTACGGTTACTACTATGTTTTCTGCAAAACTAGATAACCAAGGAGACCTAGCGTTGGTGGTTGGTTCGCAGGGCTGGCATTATTATGCTTTTTCGCCACAGACTGGAGAGTTAATCTGGCGTTGCCCGATTACACATGGAGCAACAGTCGGTGCAGCTGGCGACATGGATGGGGATGGACTGGATGATATCGCTTTAGGAGCAGAGTATTATTATCACCAATTGGCAAATCACAAGGGCGAAGCTACGAAGCCTTTTTCTGCATCTCCGTGGAATTATTCAGTAGTGGTAAAAGATTTGGATGGAGATGGTAAAAAAGAAGCCATATTTGGAAGAGGGGATGGGTGGTTATATGTTAATGTTCCTACAGGGAATGCTTTCAAAACTTGGCGCAGCAATGTAGGAGGAAGACCTATAGCTATCGTTGATATTGAGGACGGGGAAACCAAACTAGCTACAGCAACGGAGATGGGGGATGTTGTGTACTTGGACGGGGTAGGTAAAGTGGTGGCTATGGCCAAGCTACCTGCACAGTTGACGGATTTGAAAGTACAGGGCAATAAACTTTTTGCTACATGTATCGATGGTTTTGGTTACGTGTTGGATACTAAAGGACAAATATTGGCTAAATATCCTTACGAACAAGATGTAAACTCTTTATATTCACCTAAGATTGCAGCCGATGGAGGCACGGTATCTTTCTTCTCAGGGAAGAATGTCTACTCAATAGGATTGTGATTATCGATAACGCATAAAATTCGAGAAGATTATAAACAATAAAACAATGAACTTAAGAAACCTATTACTAACAGTTGTGCTTGCAGCAGGATTATCTGTTGGATCATTGCCTTTGCAGGCACAATATAACCTGGCCGGAATCGACGTTGAGGAACCGAGGGTTGTTAAAACCGATGGTGTTGAATTTGCGGTATTGCCTGATAAGAAGGACTGGATTTATAAAATCGGTGAAAAACCTGTTTTTAAAATAAAGCTGTTTGTCGATGGAGAACCCGTTGCAAAGGCAAATATGACCTATATGGTCGGGATGGAAAAAATGGAACCGATTTCTAAGGGGACTATTTCTATTGATGCTGGGTACGCTGAACTGGCAGGAGAGGCCGTAAATACAGCGGGTTTTCTTCGGTGTGATGTAAGGGTACGTGTTAAGGATAAAATTTATAAATCGGTAGCAACGGTAGCGTTTGAGCCGGAGACCATTAAACCTACGGTAGTAATGCCTGCAGATTTTAAAGAATTTTGGTCAGCAGCTATCGCCAAATCCAAGACAGTACCATTGAATACGAAGCTCACCCCTATAGCCGAAAAAAACACAGATGATGTAGATGTTTATCAAGTCGAGTATCAGTATTATAATGATGGTGTTAAGAGTTTTTATGGCGTATTGTCTATCCCCAAAAAAGAAGGTAAATACCCTGCTATCATCCGTTTTCCGGGGGCTGGATGGGCTCCGCTGGGAGGGGATCCCGCAACTGCAGCCAAGGGCTTTGTGACGTTGGATCTCTATATTCATGGTAGACCTGTAATTCATGATAAAGCATTTTACGCAGATTTACAAGCTAATGAACTCAAGGATTATCAATATAAAGGAATCGCCGACAGGGATTCTTTCTATTACAAAAATGTCATATTGGGCTGTGTACGGTCGGTGGATTTGATTTATTCTTTACCACAGTTTGATGGTAAGAATGTAGGAGGTTGGGGCTCGAGTCAAGGTGGTGCGTTATCGATTATTACGACCTCGTTGGAAAAACGTATAGACTATATGGTAGCACTCTGCCCTGCAATGTGTGATTTTACAGGGTATTTGAATGAGAGGGCTGGAGGCTGGCCGCATTTCTTTACAAAGCCAGAATTGTACAAGGATAATCAAGAGAATGTAATGAAGAGTTTGTCTTATTACGATGTGGTCAATTTTGCTAAAGACATCAATGTACCTACCTATCTATCTTGGGGCTTCAATGATGCCACCACTCCACCGACGACGTGTTTTGCAGCTTATAATGCTATATCATCGCCAAAACAATTGTATATCATACCTGAGGGTGAACATAAAATATATCCCGCACAACGCACTAAAACGTATGCTTGGTTAACTAGTAATCTCGTGAAATAATAAATAATAAGTGAAGTTAGGCCCTTGGTATCTCGTTGTATCAGGGGCTTTTTTATTCTATTCTTACCTTAATCTGATGGCTTTGGGAGGTGCTTTCTTCGGGAGTAAAGTAACGTTTTATGCATTACCTTTGAATGCTTCAGTTTGGGCAAAGAATTTGGGAATGCTGAAAGTGTTTTCTAAATTTACGCTATCATGCCTATTACACGGTTCTAAAATCGATAAAAACAATGCACTATACAGGTTGGCATCCCGTATTTCCGAAGTCGTATGACAGAGTCAGCATATATAGAAAATCTTAAAAGCAACAATCGGGAAGGTTTTGTAGCAATTTATAACAAATTCTATACGCCAATATTGTATTTTATTACTCGGTATGTTAAAAGTGCAGAGTTGGCAGAAGAAGTTTTAGCGGACGTGTTTGTAGCTGTATGGAATCGACGGATGGAGTTCGAAACTTATGATGGACTGCGAGCCTTTCTGTATGTCGCGGCAAAAAATGCTAGTCTCAATACAATCAGATCTAACAAAAAGTATAGTTTATTAGAGCCTATCAGTGACTTTGAGCACGTCCTCATAACGGATAAGGATGCATTCAGTCAGATGGTTCATGTCGAACTTATTCAATCTATATTCGAAGATGTCAATAGGTTGCCCGTCAAGCAAAGAGACGTTTTCAACCTCACTTATCTGGAGGATAAAACTGTAGAAGAAATTTCAGAGTTGTTGAATATGAGCGCAACTGCTGTTTATGCTAATCGCTCTCGTGCTATACAGACTTTACGCCTTTCACTAAAGGCGAAAAATCACGTTTTCCTCCTCGCATTCTCAGTTCTTATTGGTCAGTAATCGCCCGTTTGATGTAAATATTTGTTCTGATTTATAGGTGTTTACGTTTTTGTTTGATGTTTGCTGTAAGATTTTATGTGTTGTAGTGTCTCTATCAGTAATATACCGAATATTACTATAAATGAATTACGATATCCAGCGCACAATACAATTGCTTAAGCAATATCTTGAAGGTGTTGAAGATCCAGTTAATAACGAGAGCCTTAAGCAGCTCTTTGATCAATACCCCAATCTTTTGGAGCTTCTGCAGGAGATGGATGATCCTGATAACCTAGAGCAGACTCTAGTCGGGTATAATGCTTTTCAAGAATCAACCACAAAAGACGGTAAAGAACGGGTTTTAAGGAATATACTATGTCAAATTGATATCGATAAACCACAAGAGCGGAGCGTCGTAAGCTCTTACCGTAGAATCCTTCGTTATGCAGCCGCGGCCGCAGTTGTGGCAGTGCTTTCTTTTGGCCTCTGGAAATTAAACCAAAAGCCATTAACGCCCGAATTTAAAACCGTTAAGGAGGCTGAGAAAATAAAGCCTGGAACCAATAGGGCAATCCTTTCTACGGCCGATGGTACGGTCATAGAGCTTAATGCGGAACATAGCGGTATTGTCGTAGGCGACGTTATAACATACAATGACGGCTCCGTCTTGTTGAAGGATGAAGACGACAAAAATATCCGTCTTACATTGGCAACACCTCGAGGTGGGCAATATCAAATTACGCTGCCCGACGGAACAAAAGTTTGGCTCAATGCCGCTAGTAAACTAAGCTATCCAAAAGTGTTTTCTGATAAACAACGCTTGGTGGACCTCGATGGCGAAGCATACTTTGAAGTAGCCCGTAAGGAGCATCAACCATTTATTGTCAAGACATCCAGTGAACAGGTAGAGGTTCTGGGGACACATTTCAACGTGAATTCTTATGTAGGAGAAGACATATCCAAAGTCGCTTTGGCGGAAGGAAAGGTTAATGTACGTCTCAATAGCAACGCCTCCAAGATACTTCACCCTGGGCAGCAGACTATTGTGCAGGGCAAGCGGGTGCGTGTCGAAGCAGTCAATGTGGATGAAGTAATCGCTTGGAAAAATGGGGAATTCATGTTCAACAATGAGCCTCTTCCGAGTGCAATGCGACAATTGGCACGTTGGTATGATATTGATATCGAGGTGGACCCTGCTTTACAGGGACTTGCTTTATGGGGTTCGGTATCTCGATTGGAAAATTTTGATAAAGTATTAAAAATTATAAAAATGACAGATGACAACATTCAAGTTCATATTGCAGGCAGGAGGGTGCGCTTAATGAAATAGTAGAAAACTTCATCAGCTTCACAAAACTCTCCTGATTCCGTTGGAGTACCAATGGAGATGAACCAGTGAGAATATGCACTTTCAGAAAAGAAACAAAACCGGGAAAGCTGGAACTTCCCCGGCCATTAGTTTAGCAATAAATAAACATTTAGGTAAACCATTATTAAATAACTAAACCAATCAAAAGTAATGAAAAACAGGCTTTTTAAACCAATTATTATGGTTAAAATAATCATCGTTCTACTTTTGATCTCCTTCGGCCAGCTCCAGGCAGAGAGCATGGGCCAGACGGTGAGTATCAAAAAGAAGAATAGCTCTATTACCGATGTATTTCGTGAAATAAAAAAGCAAACAGGCTACACGGTATTATGTAAATCGGACATCATCGATGCGACACCCCGTATGGATGTAAATTTGGGTGCTGTACGTTTGGAAAAGGCATTAGAGACTGTGCTGGTTCCGCATGGCTTGACCTATGTTATCGATGGCAAATCCATCGTTGTTAAGACTGCTAAGCAGGCCACGAAAAAAGTGGACATTTCCTCAACAGCAGCAAAGACGTTTGAAATCCAGCAGGTGGTCGAGGGTACTGTTAGCGATGGGAAAGGACAAGTGCTGTCAGGCGTCAGTGTGACTATTAAAGGAACCAAGACGAGTACAGCCACCGATCAAAAAGGACACTATCGGCTAGCTGCTTCACGCGGATCTGTGTTGGTTTTTAGTCTATTGGGTTACGAGCGGAAAGAAGCTGAGGTGAATTCTGCTACGGTAAATATTAGTCTGGGTGTGGTAGAGGCAGATTTGGAAGAAGTCGTCGTGACGGGTTATGGTACTTTTAAAAAGTCCGAATATACAGGTTCGGCATCGACTATCCGCACGGAAAAGATGGCCGATATTCCTGCTGTAGATTTCTCGACCATGCTTCAAGGCAATGCACCTGGCGTGCAGGTCAATTCTCTTTCTGGACAGCCCGGTGGAGCAGTGGAGATTAAAATCCGCGGTATGGGATCTATCAATGCCAGCAATAAGCCCCTTTTCGTTATTGATGGAGTGCCGGTGATGTCAGGTGATATCTCGTCTAGTTTGTCCAATAACGCGGGTCTTGACGTAATGTCTACCTTGAATAATTCCGATATCGAGCAGATAACAGTAATTAAAGATGCTGCTGCTGCCTCCTTGTATGGCTCACGTGCAGCTGGTGGTGTGGTATTAATCACGACCAAGTCGGGTAAAGCAGGCAAACCGGTTTTTAATCTTAAAGCCGACTACGGTATCTCTAGCCAGGCGACAGATTTTAGAGAGGTAATGGACGGGCCACAACGCCGCGAGATGTTGCTAGAGGGGTTGCGCAATAGAGCACGTTACCTGGATAAAGTAAGTGATGAAAACCTCATTGAAAAATATGCTCAGGACAATATCGATAAATATGCGCCTATCCCTTGGAGCGGTTGGACAGACTGGAAAAAAGAACTTTTCCGAGACAATGCACCATTCAAAAATGTAGATTTCTCCATGTCAGGTGGTGACAGCAAGTTGTCGTATTATAATTCGTTATCGTATATGAATCAATCGGGGTTATCTTATCAGTCAGATTTCGAACGTCTGTCCGGTAGACTGAATGTCAAATATAAGATGACCGAAAAAATGGAAGTAGGTGCCAACATTCTCTATTCAAACGTAGACCAGGATGTAAACGCTGAAGGGGGGACATACACCTCGCCCATTTATTCGTCAAGACATAAAGTAACGGGTTCTGAACCTGTGTACAACGAAGATGGTACCTTTTTTACACGCTTCCTCTCCAATGGTGAACGTAATCCTAAGGCAGCTTCGATGTACAATTTCCGTAATGAAAAAGCCAATCGCTCGTTTAATACCTTGTTTGCCAATTATAAATTTATCGATGGATTGGTATTCAATACAACCTTTAGTTTGGATCATACCACTACCAAGTATAACTCCTGGAGTGATCCCCGGTCTTCGGATGGTGAAAAAGCAAATGGTAGCTTGACTTCGGCTTATAAAGAGTACAATCAGATTGTCTGGAAAAATTCATTGACCTACACAAAGACATTTGCCGATAACCATAACTTTGACGTTTTAGGTGCTTACGAAGTTAATAAGTATCGTCGCGAAAACCTCAGTGGAGGCAAGGACAATTTCCCATCGGTCGACAAGATTGTTATAGGCAATGGTTCGGTGCTTACAGACGTCGGCGGGTATAATGATGAGTGGCGCTTGCTATCTTACTTGGGGCGTGCAAACTATAACTACGATAATAAATATTATCTAGGGGCTAGTTTGCGGATAGATGGTAGTTCCAGAATACACCGTGACAGCCGTTGGGGTACTTTTTGGTCTGCTTCAGGTGCGTGGCGCTTGAGTAATGAATCCTTTATGGAGGAGCTGAAAAGTATTGTTTCAGATGCCAAGATTAGAGCTTCCTATGGTACCAACGGTACTTTGCCACGGGACTATTATACGTATATGGACCTTACAGGTTTTGGATATCCTTATCTTAACAATCCTGGTATACGGGAGACCCAGTTGGGCAATAGAAATCTGAAGTGGGAAAAACAGAATAACTTCAACATCGGTCTAGACTTGCGTCTGGCCAATCGTTATGACATTACTTTTGAGTGGTATAGAAGGCAATCCTCAGATCTGTTGAATGATATGCCTACGTCCTATACAACGGGTTTTGCTTCCTACCTGACCAATATTGGCACACTTCGTAACTCGGGTGTGGAATTGGATGTCCAAGCAGATATTTTGCGCAACGGTACGTTTAAATGGAATGCAGGTATTAATATGGGCATGAACAGGAATAAAACAGTAGCGTTGGCAGATGGTAGCAATGAGCTTCGTGAAGGCAATGTCGTGCACCGTGTGGGCCAGCCTTGGTACAGCTACTATCTGATAGAGTTTGCCGGTATTAATAAAGAGACAGGAGTACCACAATACTATATCAATGATCCGAGTAATCCTGATTCGAGAGATATTACCGAAAAATCCAGTGAAGCCAACCGTATTTTATATAAATCGGTAGACCCTAAATTAGTGGGTGGTTTTAACAACTCATTCCGTTACAAATTTATGGATCTTAATTTTACATGGACCTACTCTTTGGGCGGCTACTCTTATGATCACGGCGCGAGCAAAACCGAACTCGGTGGAAAAACAGGCTACGACAATATCCCTAAATATTACGAAAATCGTTGGCAAAAGCCAGGAGATGATACCAATATCGAAATGTTTATGGTAGGTAACTCATATGACATGAGTAGCGTCAATAATACGCGTCGGGTACATTCTACTGATCATATCCGTTTGAAAAACATCACTTTTGGTGTATCTATCCCGCAAGAGATTACGCGTAGACTTAAAGTCAGCAATATCCGCGCCTACTGTTCGGGAGTTAATCTACTGACTTTTGCCGCGTATAAAAACTATGATCCTGAGGTACCTGTGAATGGCCAGGTGTACTTTGAATCACCGAAATTGAAGACAGTAACATTTGGATTGGATATTAAGTTATAGTAATAAGATTTTATACATATATACATATGAACAAGATATTTTCGATAGCATTAAGTGCAAGTCTACTATTTACCGGCTGTGGCAATGCATGGCTTGAAGAAGCACAACCTAGTACCTCGACAGAGAGCTCGGAAGCTATTAAATCTGCCCGCGATGCCCAGTATGCCTTAAATGGTATCTACGATATATTGCGTGGATACGAATATTATGGTGCCCGCATGACCTACTACGCAGATGTGACCGGTGAGGATCTGTTGGCCAATGGGGATACTAAACGTACTGCGAAGTATTACCTGTTCGACTGGAACGAGGATACAGCCCCCTCATCGTTATGGTATCAGCCTTATCGTGTATTGCGCAATGTCAATAACATCCTTGATTACACCAATAGTCTTAGTGAGGCTTCCCTAACGGATGAGCTAAGGGATATCAAAGGACAAGCATTAGCATTACGTGGCATGGCTCATTTTGATTTGGTCAAAGTCTACGGCAAGCCTTATACGATGGACGGTGGAGCCTCGCTCGGTGTGCCAATTCAGCTTGTCAAAAGCGAACCAACAAGCAAGCCATCCCGTAATACTGTAAAGGAAGTATATACCCAGATTATCAAAGACCTAGATGATGCGGTAAAACTGCTTGGCATTGCACGAAATGATGGTAAGATCAATAAATTTGCTGCACAGCAGCTTCTGGCTCGTGCCTATCTCTATACGGGGCAGGATCAATTGGCCTATAACCATGCTACCACACTGATTACGGATGCTGCGGCTAGTAAAGCAAAGTATGTCTTATGGAGCAATGCAGACTATAGCACCGTATGGGCTAAAGATTTTACGAGTGAAATCTTATTTCAGCTATCGCTCACCAAGACCGAGCCAGGCCCCAAAAGCAAAGAGAATATGGGTAATCTGATGTGGCGTAGTGGTTATGACGATATCGTCTTGTCCAATGACTATTTAGATCTTATCAATGCAGATCCGGCAGATGTCCGTCATAAAATCATTACCAAATACACGAATAGCAAAAAAGTTGACTTTTATTATTTAAACAAGTATCCTGGAAATACAGCGGCGGGTGAAAATCCTGAATTTGCAGATATTCCGGTTTTACGTTTATCCGAAGCTTATCTTATTGCGGCTGAAGCTGCGGTAAAATTGACCGACAATCTCAATGCTTTAAAGTACCTTAATGCGATTGTAACGCGTGCGAATCCAGCAAAAGTACTGTCTGGCACTGTTACATTGGATCGAGTTATGGAAGAACGTCGTAGAGAGCTGGTTGGCGAGGGGCACCGTCTTTTTGATGCTATGCGCAATGATATGCGTATCGAACGTAAAGGTGCCAATCATGTGTCGCCATTATTGCGTCCAGAGACGAAATCTTTCGACCGTAGTTTTTCAAAGATCCTAATGCCGATTCCGCGTGGCGAAGTTGATACGAATCCAAATGTAAAACCAAATGCATAAAAAAATAGTTAAGTTTTTGAACCATAGTTGCCCCGTTGTACGGGGCGACTATGGTCTTTTGTTATTCATACTGTTGCAGGTCGGTCTATGGTCCAGCGTAGCTGCTCAGTCGGTAACTTTAAAAGGGAACGATGGTCCCTACTTGATGTACCAAAATAATCAATCCCAACTTATTCGGGTAGAGGCGGGAAAATTGATAGAAGATCCGCTTAAATCCAGCTCTTTTTCTGTACAGACGGATGATGGGAAGCATCAATTTGAGGTAGCTAGGCATACCATATCGGTACCAAAAGCAGTTTATGGCTATCGGGGCGATATGCTGATATTATCGGATCCTCATGGAGATTTTGAGTCTTTCTATAGTGTATTGCGTGCACATCAGGTGGTCGATAATAATTATCATTGGAGCTACGGCAAGAAGCACCTGGTTGTTATAGGCGATGTTTTCGATAGGGGCAAGGATGTACTCGCGATTTATTGGTTGCTCTATAAATTGGAAGAGGAGGCCCACTTGGCTGGTGGAGCGGTTCATTTTCTATTGGGCAACCACGAAGAGATGGTACTACGCGGCGACCTCCGCTATGCAGAAGAGAAGTATACCGACCTTGCCAAAGAACTTGGCATCGAGTATACGCTCCTTTGGGGTAGTGATTCGGAGCTGGGTCGTTGGGTCAGGAGCCGTAATACGATTGAAAAAATCGGCAAACACCTTATCGTCCATGCAGGGTTGAGTAAAACAATAGTGGATGAGGGGTGGACTATCTCTGCGATTAATGATAGCACAAGACGTTACCTTGGATATACTAAAGCCGAGCGGGAGCAATCGGTCAATGCTAAGTTTTTGTTTGGCAGTCTAGGTCCGCTCTGGTATAGAGGGATGGTCAGAGACGATGAAAAGTATAGTCCCTTAACAAGTAAGGATCTAGGCCATATCAAAAAGCATTTCCAGGTTAGGAATATTTTTGTCGGGCATACCATATTTCCCGAAGTGACCTCTTTTTACGGGAATCAAGTCTACGCTGTAAACGTGCAGAATAAAAAAAATCGAGAGCAAAACAAAAGCCGTGGTATATTGATAAAGAACAATAAAGTTTATATGATATACGACGACCCGGAGAAGAGGTTGCCTCTTCAAAAGTAAAGCTAAACCACCGCTTAGGATATAATTCTAAGCGGTTTTTTTGTGCGCTGTTAAATCGTTTTGGATAAGAATACTATGTGCCCGAGTTTGGGGAATTCAGTGGTGTGGCTTGGCCTTTTGAATATGGGACAGAGTTGTAACTGGACGTCTTGAGGAGTTAAGGAAAAGTACAGGATACCCGATAATTGAAGCCGATTGGTTAGGCCAATTTCGCATCGGTAAAGGGGACAGCGGGTAATAATATAATTATTTGTATCTTAAGCAGGTAATCTGTAAATAGAATAATTATGAAAGTCTGTTCTGAGTTAATTGATCAATTTAAATTCTTCTTTGGAACTTTTATGTTGATCTGCCTGCCTTTTTTTGTTGTCGGGCAACGGCCGTATTTTATGATTGATCTAGATGCGCAGTCGGAAGACTATAAGATTACGCATTTTAGTCTTGCCACCAAAGAGCTTTACGGGATTGACCTAGATATAGATGTCTTCAATGTTTTGCCCCTGTTTAAGGAGAACCCTAGATTCAGTGATGAATATTTAAGAGCTCCTACCCGTTATCTTTTTACTTTTTCTGTATTGCCGGTTTTTGACGGAAAGTCGAAGTGGATCGAATATGACCAGAAGCCTACGGACCTAAACTATGTGAGTTTTGAACGATTGCGAGCCTTAGGTGTAAAAACCGTTCAGGATGCCCAATACTTAGATAATCCTGCACAGTATGCTGTCCTATTTAAAAAAGGAAATAAATACTACGCCTCTCGGTCTTCTTTTTTACAGGTGTTTTATGTGCAGGACTATCCTGATGTATTTACTATTCCACTCCATGTGGTTGATATCAACCAACCATTGTTGACTGTAAAGGGTATGAGAGATATCTATGAAAATGAATTTAAGGGAGGGGAGTTTCCTATTGTTCCTGGGGTCTATTCTCAAAAGTATGATAACTATCATCTAGAACGATTTTACCTATCATCAAAGATAGCTTTGCGAGGCGGTGATATCGGATATCAGTTTTGGACTTTTCTTCCTTGGGGACGTGTCATGGATGATCATGAGTGGCATCGCGGTATAGATCGATTTGTATATGTCCCGAATAAAGGGATTGTAGGAGGCTCCTACGATTTTTATTTTAAAGATCCTCTCCCCAAAGATTATAAACGAGTTGCTAGAAGAAATATCAATATGGCGGAGTTTAAGAAGAATATATACGACGAAAAGATAATGCTCGCCAAAGAAGTGCGGTAATGATTTTTTTTGATAGATGTGGAAATATGATGTATTGTTAAAGGAGCTATATGATGAAGATAGGTGCTGTTCTCATGTGCTTTTTGGTTGATGATCTGGAAGATACTTAAATATAATTAGTTATTTTTACATTGTATATCCAATGCATTTAAGATACTATCCTATACCCGAAGCATTACAGCCTTATGTGGAATCCATATGGTCGTTCGAGAGTCCAGAAACATTGGACCCTGACGAACAGGCTGTAGTGGTGCCGAGTGGGCGTTGGGTGGTACTGTGGAATTATAAAGGAGTGTATAGCCATCTAATGCACAACAAGGAGTTTGTCCACCCTTTGTATGACCTGCATCTTGTGGGGCTGCATACGGCTAAAATAGATATACGAGGTGCCGAACCTGTAAACTCTTTGGGTATTAGTTTCAAGCCTTATGGTTATTATGCTTTTGTTGGTGGTGAGTTGTCACAATTTGTTAATTCAGTGACCTCGTTGAGTAAAGCGCATGAAGATATAATATTAGAGGATTTCAGTGGAGATGTTGAGGGGGCTTTGGGGCAACTGATTAGGCTACTTTTGAAGAAATTAAAATTTATGCCTGATCAGCGTGTTATACAGCTCGTTCAGGAGATTGACAAAGCTAAAGGTAATGCTTTGATTAAAGATCTTATGGTTTCTGTTGAAGGTTCGCAACGCTATTTAAATAAGCTGTTTAAGGCTCAGGTAGGTTGTACACCGAAGGAATATACTTCAATAATCCGCTTTAGAGAGGTCTATAATCATTTTGTTCGTGACAGAGAGCGCGGCAAAAAAGATGGTTTGTATGATTTTTATTATGATGAAGCTCATTTTATCCATGATTTTAATAAGATGTTGAATACCAAACCAGGCTCTTTTTTAGGGAAGAGCAATAGATTGGGAAATCAGTTTGTTAAAAAAACACAATAACGGTCTACTTTTTACAATTTTGACAATCTGGATCAACTGAAATTTGCATCATAAAATGAATATATGATGTTAGAAGAGATTACAGATACAGCGTGCGAGCTGTTAAGATTTAAATCGGCTGCAGATACGATTCCCTATGCTAAAGAGGTTGCACAATATTTTGGAATTGGTGTAGAGCCACCTCAAGATTTTGGATTTTGGGCGAGTGTGGTTCATTTTGAGATGAGATATCGCTCGCTGTCATATTTTTTGGAGCGGACTACGACCAGTAATGTCTTGGAAATCTCATCTGGGTTTTCTTATCGCGGATTAGATTTTTGTCAGACAAACCCAACTATGCGATATGTCGATACGGACTTAGAGGTTATCGTCCATAAGAAAAAAGAGATATTAGATACTTGGCGTATCAATGCTCCTGTTAACTTCGAGATACAATCATTAGATGTTAAGGATTTTGACACTTATCCTATGATGGATGGACCTGTGACAATCTTGAATGAAGGTTTGTTGCTATATTTCGATAAGGACGAACAGGAGCGAATTTTGAAAAATATCCATCGTTTTCTGTGTATGTATGGTGGTACTTGGGCTACTGCAGATATCTATTTGAAACATGAGACAGATCGTGTCGGAAGTGATGGTGATAAAAAATGGGATGCGTTCTTTAGAAAGAAGGCCGTAAAGCAGCATCTCTTCGAAAGTTTCGAACAGGCCGAGCAGTTTTTCTTTGCGAATGGTTTTGAGGTAATAGAAAGGTATGTGCCCGAGTTTGAGAGATACAGTGGTGTAGCTCGGCTTTTTGAACATGGGACAGCGTCGCAGCTAGAAGTGTTGAGGAATAAAGGGAAAGTGCAGGAGACCTGGCATTTGAAGCCGATTGGTTAGGTTGAGTTCATGTTTATTAAAAGGGGGGGACCAGCAAGGATTCTTTGATTTGAATTTTAAAGAACCTATTGCTCAAGCTTAGTGTTATAAATCGGTTGGTTATTCGATTTATCGGTTTATGCCTGATCTGCAAAAATATAGACTGATTGGGGCCGAAAAGTAAATGAGTCCTAAGGATAGGATTATCTTTAGACCACTTGTCGCAATATTCGTAAGGTCAAAGCTTTTGTTCGGATCGTTGGTCTGCACCAAGTTTATATACTTGACCGTCGCAACAATCAGGTCGGGTAGGTTTAAGAGTATTACAGTAATCCCCGCAATTATTAGGGCTAGTTTTAAAAGATCTTTTGGGGCAGATGGTAAAGTCAGAAGCTCTGTCTGAGTGTCATTGTTTTTGATGAGTATGCTACTAATGAGGTGTGGTTTGAAAGCAAATAATAATGCAATCAGCCATTGGAGAGTGATAGTAAGTATTAGAGGGAGGACAAGTGATGTCCTTTCTATGCCATCACTTGCTGTAATTGGTAGTGAAATATACAATAATAATTCTTTGACAGAGTTCAAGCTATAAACGAATAGTACGATACCTGTTATTTGAATTGCAAGATTTAATAAGTCGGTCTTTTTCATATTTGGTCTTAAGATTTATTTATGGCTCCATAAAGATAGTGATTTCTTTTATTCCCCATTTTATGGAGCGCTTCCTTTGTTGTGTTACTACTTTGGCAACACAGGGTAGCGATGTTCCCTTCGGGGGGGCTTGACTTTCTCCGTCAGCTGGCGGATTCGCTCGAAAGAAAGTTAAAGTTTTAGATTTGATACAGTCCCTTTTTGGGGTTAATAATTTTGCCGTTTTGATCATCTTGCTTTTCAATAAGTATCTTTTTGTTACAAAGATATTCAATTGCAAGCATTTGCATTATTATGTCGAAATGTTCTTTTTTGCTTTTTTTTGCAACACTAGAGCGATATTTCAATCGTTTGAGTTCCGTTTTTTATGCGTTATATTGCGTTGTTTTAAATTTTTTATTTAATAAAATGCAATATTATAAATTATTATTGCTTAATATTGTTGTAGCCAGCAGTGTCGATAGTTTATTTAAGCTAGATAAACGGATTTGACTAATTTTTATAACCCTAAAAGCCACTAACTTATGGAATTTTTGTGATTTTTCGGTCTTTTAGATTTTTTGTAATCTACAAGCCTAAGTTCAGTATGAGGTAATATATGCTATTCCTTCTTATAACTGACACAATGTGAATAAAGCAAATTATGATGTAAAACCATTTATTAAAAGAATCTAATCATGAGGAAATCTTTGTTATTTTCTGTAGTTGGAATGGCGTTGGCTATTTCCGCTCAATTTTCTTATGGAGCACCGGGTTTTATAGGAGGAGCCTCTTCGTTCTCTTTCGGAGGGACCACTCTTAACAATTCGGTTCTTCAGCATACCGTCAAAGGTCGTGTCTCAGGGCCATCTGGGCCCATAGAAGGGGCGACAATTACTGTAATTGGTAGTACGGTGTCCACAAAATCTGCATTGGATGGGAGTTATTCTATTCAGGCTCCTGTTGGTGCAACTTTAAGGTTCAGCTCAGTAGGGTATCAATCGAAACAGGTTGTAGTGTCAGCTAGTTCTCTGTCAGTAAAGTTAGAAGAAGGATCAAGTGACATAGAAGAAGTGATGGTTACCGCTGAATTCGGAATGAAACGTGTCGGTCGAGCTATAGGCTCATCCGTACAGCAGATTGATGGAGGAACAATCAGTGAGTCGGGGAGAGAAAACTTTATCTCGGCTCTAGCAGGACGCGTTCCTGGACTTAATGTGACATCTACAGGAGGATCGCCAGGATCTTCGAATACGGTAGTACTGCGAAATATTACATCTATTTCCGGAAATAATCAACCGCTCTATGTGGTTGATGGGGTACCGATGAATAACTCCACATTTGATCCTTTAAGTGGAATGGCTGGCAACGGGGGAGATACCTATTCTGTCAATAATCTGGATTTTGCTTCCCGCGGAAGTGATTTTAATCCTGAAGATATAGAGTCTATTACTGTCTTAAAAGGTGCAGCAGCGGCAGCTTTGTATGGGTCTGATGCCTCCAATGGAGCGATAATTATCACAACAAAAAAAGGTAAAGTAGGTAAGGGAACGGTTACTTATGGTAATTATTTTAAATGGGACAAGGCTTATGGGTATCCCGATATGCAAACCAAATATGCCAATGGTAATTATGGCACAACCAACTACTACAACACAGCACGCTTTGGCGGATTGTATCCAGATGGTATGAAGTTGTATGATAATATAGGTGCTATTTTGCAAACCGGTACCCAACAAAGACATAATATCTCAGTTGATGCTGGTACGGAAAAGGCGACCATACGTGCTAGTTTTTCTCAGCTGAATCAGAATGGAGTGTTAAAGACTACTGGATATGATAGAACCAGTTTGAGTTTGTCAGGGCAGGCGGCTGTGACTCCATGGCTTAAGTTTGAGGGGTCTATGCAGTATACGAAAATGGGGAACGATAAGGTTTTAAGAGGTACTGATGGGCCTTTATATCGTGCAATGTTATGGCCTATAGTAGATGATATGAATCGCTATCTAGCAGATGATGGGAGCCATATGAGAAAGCCTGATTATTATGTGGACGAAGATCTATTGAATCCGCTTTTTGCAATGTACAAGAATAAGTTCTATGATAAATCAGATCGATTCTTGAGTAATATTGCTGTGAATTTGACTCCGATTGAAAACACATTTTTACGCGCTCAGGTAGGTTGGGATGTCGGTATGCAGACTTTTGAGACCTCCACACACCCCTATTACTACAATAAAAATGCTGGTTTAGGGCAATATAACTTAGTGCAATCAAATTTTTCAGATCCTACGATCAATATTCTAGCTGGCTATAATAATAAGTTCTGGAATGATAAGTTTTCATTCTCTGGTCAAGTTGGATACCATCAAATGGAAAATGGGATAACCCGTTCTGCTATGAATGGTACCGATTTTACGGTACCGGATTTTCAGTCTATAAATAATACCAATCCTCTTACGCAAACGGGATCACAACGAAATACAAAGAGAAGAATACAAGCTCTTTCTGCTCAGATGGAGTTTGGATATAATAATATTGCATTTGTTACCTTAAGAGGGCGTAATGACTGGTCTTCTACTTTGCCAGTTCATAATAATAGATATTTTTATCCAGCTATTGAAGGATCATTTATTTTATCGGATTTAGAGTTTATGAAATCAGTACCTGCTATTAACTATGTAAAGTTGCGGGGGTCGGTAGCGCAAGTGGGTAAGGATGCCGGACCACTAGAGATTGAGCCTCAACTTGAGAATAGTGACTTGTCGGGAGGAGGTTTTCTTTACGGATATACAGGGCCAAATCCTAACCTACGGCCTGAGATGACTACGGCTCATGAGGGAGGAATAGACTTGAGGATGTTTAATAATAGGGTTAACGCGAGCTTTACTTATTTTGGTACCAGAAATGCAGATCAAATTGTTAAAGGCTTTCGTTTGAGCTATGCGACTGGATTTGTATTAAATACAATGAATGTTGGTTCTTTCAAAACTTGGGGCTGGGAAGGACATATTGATGGTGATATTATAAAAAAGGCAGACGGGCTTACTTGGAACTTGGGGATAAATGCGTCGCAAGGAAAGTCGAAAGTTCTTTATCTTCCTGATAATGTCACTGAATACTATAACCCATATACTTGGATTTCAGGTAACGTACGTAATGGTATTATGGTTGGAGAGCCTATTACCACATTGACAGGCCGAGCTTATGAAAGGAATGATAAGGGGGAGGTTTTGATTAGTCCTGGTACTGGGCTTCCAATTACAAAAGACACGTGGTCTGTTATTGGAGATCGCGAACCTAAGGTTCGATTTGGTGTTACGACCTCATTCTCATACAAAGATATTCGTTTGTCTGGATTGTTTGCAGGCCGTTTCGGTGCTACTGTGATAAACGGGACAAAACGTACGATGATGACAAATGGTACTAGCTGGGAATCGGTGGATCTGCGAGAAAGTGGTTCTTATGTTTTCAACGGTGTATTGAGAGATGGTAATGAGAATACAGATAATCCTACTCGAAATAATATAAGTGCTGATTTTAACACTTACGGCGCTACGATTTTTCTTGGTGGAGACGAAGATTGGCTAGAGAAGAATGTCAACTATGTGCGTATGCAAGAGCTACGTCTTTCGTACCGAATACCCAAGAAAGTTTTAAGCAGAAGTAAGATTATCTCTGCCATGGATGTTTATTTTGTGGGTAATGATTTGTTTACCTGGACTAATTACTCAGGTATTGATGCTGTGGGTAATACAGTATCAGCGGCTGCAGGCGGGACAGGCGGAGAGGGTTATGATCTTTGGTCTATACCTAACCCTCGCGGTTTTTCAGTAGGATTAAGTTTAACGTTTAACTAGATTAAAATTAGGCAAATATGAAAAAGAGATTTATTTATATGCTCATGCCGTTTTTGTTAATGACGGGAAGCTGTGAAAAATATTTAGATGTTAATAAGAATGTAGATGCACCAGATTACGCAGATGGATACTTATATTTAGCTAATATTACTCAGCAATATCAAGGTATTTATTGGGATTATAGAGCAGTTGCACCGATGACACAGATGATGGGTACAACAGTAACGGCCTATATTAACTTTGCAAATCATTCCTATGCTTTAGGTAGTGATGCTGGAGGTGAGATGTGGAGGTCTGTCTATTGGACCCAAGGTATGAATCTTGAGAATATGATTAATCAATCTATAGAGGCTGAAGACTGGACATTAGCTGGTATAGGTTATGCAATAAAAGCCTTTAGTTGGGATGCATTGACCAAATTACACGGAGAGGTACCATTAAAAGATGCTTTTGTTCCCAATATGTTGTCTCATAGTTATGATTATCAGGACGTTGTCTACGATCAGGTTCGGTCTTGGGCGCGGACAGCAATCGAGCTGCTAGAACGGGAAGATAATCATAACTACGGCAATAAAATTAGTAAAAATGACTATATCTATGCTGGAGATAGGTCTAAGTGGATCAAATTCGCTAATGCTGTAATCGTTCGGAATCTTGCTTCCTTGAGTAACAAGAAAGATTTTAAAGATAAATATGCACAGGAGTTGATTGATGCTGCAGCCAAGTCTTTTCAAAGCCCAGATGATGATGCGACAGTTAAAATCGATGGAGGTTCACAGTCTGCTCCTTATTCGGGGTATAATAACTTTTGGGGCGTATCTCGAGGAAATTTGACCTATAACTATTTTCAGCATGAGTATGCTGTTCAGGTTTTAACAGGTACTGTTCCGGAATATAATCAATCCACAGGTGAAAAAATACGGGAGACAAATAACCCTTACTATCCTTATAAACTAGCGGCTAAACAAATTGTAACAGATACCTTATTCCATATTGATGGGCATTATGACCCGAGGATGGCGGTCAAGTTAGGTACGGCGAGTAACCCTATGTATAATAATCTGAATAATGCAGATAGTGTTAAAGCTTATCAATACTTTGGTGGTACGGGAACAGCTAGAGTAGGGCCTATAGGACAAGCTTCATCGTTTTACGGAAGGAACATCGCATCTGCTTATAGTGGTTCAGAGCATGATGGTATCGGTCGTTGGATATATCGTGATGATGTACCTTACATTCTAACTACGTATGCAGAGATCCAGTTTTGTCTTGCTGAGGCTTACTGGAAAGTAGGGCGTAAGACAGATGCGTTTGATTCGTTTAAGAAAGGCGTGGAGGCCGATTTGAAAACCACAGCACGTTACATCTATCCAGGTAAAGAAGGTAGCCCTACGGGAGGTGATAAAATCACTAAGGAGGTTTTCAATACATTAGGTAGTCAGTATGTCAATGGACCATTCGTTGGCGGCTTATCAGAGCTCACCTTGTCACATATTATGATGCAGAAATGGGTCGCCTTATATCCTTGGGGTGCATCCGAAGCATGGGTGGATATGCGTAAGTATCATTATGATGTCGACTATACAGGAGAGTACCCAGGTAATGGAAATGGGTGGATTCAAGCGCAATTGGAGCAAAAATGGGACACGAATCCTAATAAGGTATACAAAGGCCTTTACCTAGCACCTGCGCAGGTCGAGAATAGAAAGGGTCGATATGATATCAAAAATGAGGGGTCGCCAAGCTATAGACTGAGACCGAGATATAATTCTGAATATATGTGGAATCTTCCTGCATTGGAAGGACTCAAGCCTATTGCAGGGACAGCAGACAATTATCATACATCAATTCCATGGTTTGCATACCCTGGAGATATGCCTAAGTAAGCGGATGTGTAAGATAAAGGCGTTTTATTTAAAACTATTGAGTAATGAAAAATCTAAATAAATTATTAATAATCTTGATCTTTTCTCTTTTGGGGATAGGTTGTGAAAAGCATGTAGTCGAGTATGATACTGTAAAAATTGATGATGAGACTACTGCTCAATTTCAACTTTTTTATATGGCTCCAGTCACTACTGGTACTGCCAATAATATAAATAAAGTTGAATTGAATGGGAAGCTATTGACAAATGAGACGGCGCCTCTGTCAACTTATAATTTTATACCTAGCGGTGCCGTGGGAAAGTTTTTTGTGACTAAGCCAGGTAAAGTAAATCTAAAGCTGCATAAAGGTGCCATCACTAATTTGGTGTTAGCTTATGATCAAGATTTCGAATTGCCAGCAGGTAAATACGTAGTGGTAATCCATGATTTTGATAAACCACCTGTATTGATCAAAAATGAAACTCCCTATCCGTCTGTGACGACCGAGTCTACAGGGAGTACAGCTTGGGTTAAGTTTTCTAATTTCCTTTATGAAACCCCCGGCGTTCCTACAAGTTTGAAGTTGCAATATCAATTTCAATATATCGTAAACAATGAAACCGGACAAAAGAGTGATTGGGCAAATGTTGGTAAAGCCGTGTCTTTTGGTGAAGCAACTGGTTGGGAGCCAATACCAGTTAACAAAACTGTTGAAATTTCGGCAGGTACAGCTCGTATTGACTATCGCATTCGTTTAATCGGAGCTGATGGTTCGGATCAAGGAAGCTTGGCGGTAAGAAATAGCGCAGGGAAAATGGTGGATTATAGCGATTGGTGGAATGCGAATATTGGTCGTATTAACCACCATATGTTGGCTGGCTATAGAGACGCTACTCCGATTGCATCAATGAAGCAGTTGGGAGTGCTATAGTTAAGAAGTTTTTAGATTAGGAAAAGGAGATGCATTATGTATCTCCTTTTTTGGTTACAAATTATTGTGTAAATATTCGTTTTTTAAGGCGGTAATTCCTAAATAGAATGATTATGTTAGCTAAAATGCCAATATGTACTTATTCGAGGTTTCATATGATGAAGATCGGGGCTATTCTCATTCTTAATGTAGTTTTAACGACACATAGCTTACGAAGGGACGTTCAAATCAAGTGATTTTGGTTTTGTATTATTCCTACATCTGTCCAGATTTTTCCTATGTGGATGAGATTGCATCTATCTTCAATGATAATGGTCGTTACAGTACACATATAGTGCATAAAGGAAATAATGCTAAGGATTTACTTTCTTTTTTAACAGATTCGAGTATAGGCGCTCAGGAAGGTGGTAATCAAACTGGACGTAATTATTTTCTTCCCAAATAATTACTGATTTGATTAGAAGAGTAAATCAGGGCTGAGACGCAGAGAATCTTTAATCCACTTGTCGCAATATTCGTAAAATCAAAGCTCCTACCTGGATCGTTGGTTTGAACTAGTGTTATATACTTGGCAGTTGCTACGATAAAATCTGGAAGGCTTAAGAGTATTATTGTAATGCGATAATAAATAAGGCTGATGTTAAAAACTCTTTAGAGGCTGATGGTAAAGATATGTTTTTAGCTTTATTTTCCTTGTTTTTGATAAGTATACCAGTAATGAGGTACGGCTTCAATCTTTCTTGTGGTATTACCCTGACAACATAGGGGAGCGATTGCTAGCTAGTTGCCCGTGTAGCATCTCCATGTGCAAGCGTTTGGGCTTTGAGCGCTATCGTTGCTTTCGGATGCAAGAGCGTGTAGACTTCATAAGCTAGGGCTTAGACACTAGGCGCTAGCTGTTGCGTTTCATAGGCTAGTTGCTGCGGTCGGGATGTTAGCTGCTTGATAGTAGACGCTAGTCGTTCGTCTCTGTGCGCTAGTTATTTCATTTCATACGCTAGTTATTTAATTCCATACGCTAGCTGTTGTGGTCGGTACGTTAGCAGTCGAGTTTTAGGTGATAGCGCTTCGGTGTTGCGCGTTAGTTATTGCATTCTATACGCTAGCGTGTCGGCTCCGCACGCTAGCGCGTAGCGTTTGCGATGTAGCTCGACGAAATTCTGTTTAGAGCAGTTTTTGAAGCCTTAAATGTGGGTTTAAAGTAGTTTTAGTGCGGTTTTTTTGCTGTTTTTGAAAAAAACACTGAGGTGCAAAGGTTTGGAAAACGGCAAAATTATTTTTGACCACCCCATGTATTTGTCCGAAAAACAAACCTTTTTTAGCTGTAAGGCGGCACCATCCCGCTAAGTGTGTAAGTTCTTAATAAAGGGTATTCTAGGTTTGGAA
>JBEBQJ010000011.1:0-55311 GCA_040395455.1 Sphingobacterium yanglingense
CTGAGGTCTGCAAAACCTCCTACAGCGGTTCGAATCCGCTTCCGACCTCGTTTTCTAACGTACAAAAAAATATTATATTAAAATGGGAGTTACACGTTTAAAAAGAAAAGATAGAAGAAACAAAACAACTTCACGTATGGAAGTTCAGTTTCTAAGCTTGGGAACTAACGTTGAACTAGGTTCACGTTCAAAAATGCCTAAGCATAGCCAAATCGTTAAAAACGACGAGATTTTGAATCAATTAGCTGCTGAAGCTAAATAAGCTCGATCTTATCATATAAAAAAAGGGATTTGTTAAAACAAATCCCTTTTTTTATTTCTAATACCTCCACGCAAAACAGAATAAGAAAAGGCCAGAGTTAGCTCTGGCCTTTTCTTATTCTGTTTCTTGCAACTATGAATTGATAGCCGCTACTCCTGGCAACTCTTTTCCTTCCATATACTCCAATAGCGCTCCTCCACCAGTACTCACATAACTCACATGCTCAGTCATACCAAACTTGGCTACAGCAGCTGCAGAATCACCTCCACCGATTAATGAAAAGGCTCCTCTTTCTGTAGCTGCTACAATCGCATCCGCTACAGCTTTTGTTCCCGTAGCAAAAGTATCAAACTCGAACACGCCCATAGGTCCATTCCATAACAAGGTATTGGACGCAGATATTACTTCAGCAAAATGACGTGACGATTCACTACCGATATCCAACCCTTGCAAATCCGCTGGGATCTGATCATTAGGACCATCGTAAGTCGTTGCATCATTCGAGAATGCATCAGCAATCTGTGCGTCAGTAGGCAATACTAAATTCACCCCTTTCTCCTCTGCCTTTTTCACCAGTTCGTTCGCAAGATCCAATTTATCCATCTCCACTAATGACTTACCAATCTCACCACCTCGAGCTTTAACAAAGGTATAGGCCATTCCGCCTCCGATAATAAGATTATCCACTTTATCCAATAAAGACTCGATCAACTGTATCTTATCGGAAACTTTCGCTCCACCCATAATGGCCGTAAATGGTCTGTTAGGATGATTAAGGACTTTCTCCGCATTATTAAGCTCACCGGCCATCAGATACCCAAAATATTTGGCTGTTGGGAAAAACTGCGCCACAATCGCCGTAGATGCGTGAGCACGATGTGCTGTACCAAAAGCATCATTAACATATACATCGCCCAGTTTTGAGAGTTTCTCCGCAAAAGTGACATCTCCCTTTTCTTCTTCCTTATAAAAACGAAGGTTTTCCAACAACAGGACTTCTCCAGCCTTCAAATTAGCCGATTTATCGTACGCTTCCGCACCGATACAATCGTTCGCAAACTGAACTTCTACCCCTAATACCTTTGAAAGGTGTGAAACGATATGCTTTAACGAATACTTGTCTGTTGGTCCTTCTTTAGGTCTCCCCAAGTGAGACATCAATACAACAGATCCACCATCGGCTAAGATTTTCTTTATTGTAGGTGCTGCTCCTTGAATTCTGTTATCATCCGTAATATTAAAATCAGCATCAAGAGGGACATTAAAATCGACCCGGATTAAGGCCTTTTTACCAGAAAAATTTAAATCGTCAATTGTTTTCATACACTGTATCTAAAAGTATTTAAGTTGATTTGAGGCGTAAACTTATATAAATTGCTTTGCATTCATGCAATGCCGTAAAAAAAAATCTAATATATCTCAATTTGATAAGGCAATCTTGCTTGTATTCCCGTATGTTTTAGAACTTTGGTCACGTCTAGCAAATATTTCTGATAGTCGCCAAGTTCTTCACCAAACAACCACATTTTGACCTTATCTTTGGAAGAAGAAAGTATACTTGCAAAAGGATCCTCTTTCTCTGGAAGTTCTACAATCTGATAGTTTTTCAACGAAGCCTTTGCTGCAGCAGCACTGATTGCACGCTGCAGATTACCTATTCCATCAACCAAGCCTAAATCCAACGCTTGCTTTCCTGTCCACACACGACCCTGACCGATACTATCCACTTCCTCAACTTTCATTTTCCGTCCATTAGCCACACGCTCCATAAAAGTAGCATAGGTTCTATTGACCTCCATCTGTATAATTGACCGTTCTTCCTCCGTAAGTGGTTTGTCCGGATTACCCATCAGGCTCGAGAACTTCCCTGTACTTACCTCGTCGATATGTATCCCTAGCTTATTATTCAGCAATCCTTTAAAATTAGGTATAAGTCCAAAGACACCAATAGATCCCGTCAACGTACTGGACTCCGCAAATATGGAGTCTGCAGCTGCCGCAATATAGTACCCCCCTGATGCTGCATAATCACCCATAGAAACAACAATCGGTTTTTCTTTTTTAATCAACTCCACCTCTCTCCAAATGACATCCGAAGCCAGAGCCGAACCTCCACCTGAATTTACCCGAAGTACCACCGCCTTAATATCTTTATCTCTACGCAATTTGCGAAGTTGTCTAGAGATTTTATCTCCCCCAATCTGACCTACAGTTCCTTCGCCATCCACGATATCCCCATAGGCATATAGCACTGCTACCTTATCTCCAGAGGCAGAAGCAGAACTGCCGGCATAATTCAAAATAGAAACCGAAGAGATATCCTTATCTTCTGCCACATCAAGACGTTTCTTTAACACCGAAAGAAGTTCATCTTTATACAACTTACCATCAATAAATTTATAACGCAATGCATCATCTGCATTACGGACAAGGTATTCGTTCGCAATATGCTTTAGCGAGTCAACAGGCTGCTTTCTAGATTCTGCAATATCCGATAAAAACGACTCATAGATACTTCCTAGATAAGAAGTCACCTGCTCTCTATTCGCTGGACTCATTTCATTGAGTATAAAAGGTTCTACCGCCGATTTATAGGTTCCGACTTTTATCACCTGCATTTCGACACCAAGCTTATCCATGGCCTCTTTCATAAAAACGACAGAAGAGCTTAATCCTCTAAAATCCAGAGAACCTTGCGGATTCAGATAGACACTATCCGCTACAGTGGATAAATAATAAGCTTTCTGTGAATAACCTTCACTATAAGCAACGATAAACTTCTTTGACTCTTTAAAATCCACCAACGCATCCCGTATCGCTTTCAAACTGGCAAAGCCCATCCCTACCGATGAAGGATTTAGATATATCCCCTTTATATTATCATCCGTCTTAGCCGCCTTTATACGTCCCAAAATATCATTCAGCCCAATAGACTTCTCTACATTATAAAGAGGCAGATTCAAATCACCCAACGGATTGCTTTCTGTCTTTTCAACTATTTTATAATCAAGAGACAGGTACAACACAGATTTGGCCGGAGCCACTACCGTAGTAGGTTGCGATGACTGTTGCACCAAGACGCCAATAAATACTAAGAAAATAAAAAACAGGATAATACTGGTAATAAGTATCCCTGTTATCGTGGCTAGCACTTGTTTGATAAAGTTCATATGTAAACTATTTGTTTTTTACAGACTAAATTTAATGTATTTAATTGGTTTTGTCGAATTTAAAGGTTCAATATTGTATTTTTGAATAGAATGAATCAAATCTACATCCTACTAGGAGCCAATCTAGGCAATCCGATCTCACAGATCGCTCTAGCGTCTACCCTTTTGCACGAAAGGATAGGGAATATTATTAAATCATCAGCGCTGTATGTATCTGAAGGATGGGGTGTTAATGACCAACCCTTGTTTTACAATCAAGCATTGATAATCCAAACCGACCTTGACAAACAAACATGCTTAACCCTCTGCCAAGAAATAGAAGTTGAATTAGGACGGACTCGGCTTGTCAAATGGGGAGCCAGACTTATAGATATCGACATCATATACTTCAATAATGAAGTGTATGAATCGGAAAACCTTGTCATTCCACACCCTCTTCTCCAATTTAGAAACTTTGTATTAGTACCTCTTTGTGAGATCGCAGAAGATTATACCCACCCTTTACTCCTTCGAACCAACCGGCAACTCCTCTCTGATTGTGAAGATGAGCTGGTAGTCGAAAAAATCATTTAATAAATAGCACTTTCGATGGCGTACAAAATAATCAATCCTGAAACCATAAATAAGTCAATGATGGGGAATCCCAAAATGGTAAAACAGTTTATTGAAATGTATATTGAGCAAAGCCCTATTGATTTTCAGTTGTTGACCAACAGTTTGAACAACAATAACACAACAGCAATCCGAGACAATGCGCACCACATCAAACCGACCATGGAGTACATTGGTGCCACGATGCTGAGGGAGGCTTTTCAAGAATTAGAAAACATGGGCCGTGACGGAGTCGAAATGAGCATCATCCGTAGCAGGTTTAGAGAAATCAAATCAAACTTTGACTTAATGATTGAAGAACTCAAAAAATTTATTCTAGAGAATGAGGAGCGCATAAAAGATTAAGGGGCGAAAACCACTATAGATTTTCACCCCTTAACCATTATCTTACATTTCCTAACTAAGATCAAATTTATACCCTACCCCTTTTACAGTAGCCACATAAGTATCGCCGATTTTTTCGCGCAATTTGCGAATATGCACATCGATAGTTCTATTAGTCACCACTACAGAATCTTCCCAGATAGCCTTCAATATCTGCTCACGTGTATACACCTTATTAGGTTTAGAAGCCAATAAGTATAATAATTCAAACTCTTTTTTAGCCAACACTATTTTCTCGTCTCCACGGTATACTAAAAAAGAATCTCTATCAATCACCAGATCTGCAATCTCTAACTTGTCTGCTGGCTCGTCAATAGACTCTTGCGAGTTTCTCCTCAAAATCGCATTGATTCGAGACATTAATGCACGAGGCTTAATGGGTTTGGCGATATAATCATCCGCCCCTACATGAAACCCCGCTATTTCAGAATACTCCTCACTCCTAGCTGTTAAAAACACCATAAAGGTATGTTTAAACTCAGGCAACGAACGCATGATACGACAGGCTTCTATCCCATCCATCACAGGCATCATCACATCTAGAATTATCAGATCCGGACTAACTTCCTTCGCTTTATCAATCGCTAGCTTTCCATTTGACGCCGTATAGACCTGATAGCCTTCTTTGTTCAGATTGTAGGAAATGAGATCTAAGATATCTTGCTCATCATCTACCACAAGTATTTTTTGCTTGGCACTCATATTAGTTTTTTTGCTAAATTATGTACTTTATGGTAAGATAAAGTTACTCTAATGTTATGAAATTGTTAACTATTAAAAATAACTTAATAAATTAATAAACTTCCTCTAATTTGAAGGCAACGTCTTTTGCAAGAAATCCGCCAAATCAGCACCACGTAGATTTTTTGCTATAATAATCCCTGCAGGATCTACAATCACAGAAGCTGGAATAGCCTTGATGCGATAGTTCAACACCAAATCTGAGCTCCATGCCTTGAGGTCTGAGATATTGGTCCAAGTCAATTTATCCTCCTCTACGGCACGCATCCATGAGCCTGGATTATTATCTAGAGAAACACCCAGTACTGTAAAATTCCTATCCTTATACTGATTGTATAGACGCACGATATTAGGATTTTCTTTTCGACAAGGTACGCACCAAGAAGCCCAAAAGTCAATAAGAACGTATTTGCCCTTAAAGTCCGAAAGCTTTATCGTCTTATTATCCGGTGTATAAGCAATGATTTCGGCTGCAGGCTGACCTATGGCCAGTTTGCGCAATTTAGCAATCTCTTCTTTAAATTGAGTGACGGTACGGTTATCCGAGAACAAGTCTCCCAGACCATCCGCGTAAGCTATAAGCTCATTTTCGGCAACATCCGGATCCAAAATACTCATGGCATAAAATCCAGCCAGATTATCCTGATTCGCCTTTGCAAAGGCCACAGCCTGTGTCGTAAAAGAAACCATCTCCCTTCTATATTGTGCCATATAATCCGCGCGAAGACTTTCTATTTCTGGTTCGGATTTACCTGCCATACGCTTCACAAAATCTCCCTGCAACGAGTCTTCCAGAAATTCCTTCCGTTGTTTTACCGGAGCGAAATCCCTTAACAATGCTGATAAAACAGACCCTTCCACCTTATACTCTTCCGGCTTATCTTGGAGGTTCGAGCTAAATTCAAGCTTTTCACCTGGAGAGACAATCACAGGATAACGGTTCTTGCCCACTTCTATCGTTAGAAGTCGAGGCTGGGTCGCTTCACGCTCGAACTTAAACTTATTCTGATCACTCAAAAAGACAGAATCAAGTTTCCGATCCCCTTCATAAAAGGCAACTACTTTAACATTTCCTGGATTTAGAATTTCCCCAGCTATGCCAATTTTGTCATTATTAGAACACCCCAACAATACTAGGCCAATAATTGAAAAAAGAAAAACGTGAAACTTGCTCATTATGTCAATTTTAATTATTTTATATTAAAAAATTCTTTGATCGTGCGATAGCCTTCTCCAAACCGCTTGCATCTTTACCTCCTGCAGTTGCAAAGAATGGCTGTCCACCTCCCCCACCTTGAATATCCTTAGCAAGATCGCGCACTATATTTCCGGCATTAAGACCGCGCTCTTTAACCAACTCTTCGGAGACAACAACCGTTAAACTAGGTTTGCCCTCTATATTTGCTCCTAAGACCAAAAATAGATTATTCATCGCTCCCTTCAAGGCATAAGCGAGTGTCTTTACCGCATCGGCACTAGGTAGATCGACCACAGTAGCCAAGAAGTTAACCCCATTCACGACCTCCATTTTTTCGTTCAACTCATTCTTTAGAGCCATCGAACGTTCTTTCAAGAAATTATCGATTTCTTTTTTCAACGCTCCATTTTCATCCATCACCTTGGTTACTGCAGACACGAAATCTTTCGGGTTATTCAGAATTTCCTTCATGTGCTGGAACAACTCAAAGTGCTCTCTAATAACTGCTGCTGCTTTTGTACCTGTAATAGCTTCAATCCTTCTCACCCCTGCTGCAACAGCCGACTCCGAGACAATCTTAAAAAATCCAATCTGCCCTGTTGCTTTCACGTGAGTACCCCCACAAAGCTCCTTGGAATATTGATCATCAAATGTAATCACACGGACATAATCCCCGTACTTCTCTCCAAAGAGAGCTGTTACTCCCGAATCCACCGCCTGTTGATAAGGCACCTGTCTTTCTTCTTTCAATGGGATATTTGCACGAATTTTAGCATTAACGATATCCTCTACAGCCTTGATTTCTTCATAAGTCATCTTCGCAAAATGAGAGATATCAAATCGTAGAATATCCGCAGATACCAACGACCCTTTCTGGTTCACATGCTCGCCCAATACTTCTTTCAAGGCTGCGTGCAGTAAATGCGTTGCAGAGTGGTTACTCTCTGTATCTATACGTTTAGCCACATTGACCGTAGCTTCAAAAGTAGCATCTATTTCTTCCGGTAATTGATTCACAAAATGAACAATAAGCCCATTCTCCTTTTTCGTATCTGTCACAACTATTTTCTCGCCACGTTCGGATACCAATAGGCCAGAATCGCCGACCTGCCCCCCACCTTCTGCATAGAAAGGTGTTACAGACAGCACCAATTGATATTGATCTTTCCCTTTCGCACTTACCTTACGGTACTTTTGGATACGGGTTGTCGCTTCCAGAGCATCATAACCTACAAACTCGACCTCATCACCTTCACCAACAATCACCCAGTCGCCCGTATCAGTCGTAGTCGCTGCTCTTGAACGCTCCTTTTGAGCCAGCAAAGCCCGATCAAAGGCATCCATATCCACTGTCAGCCCCTTCTCTCTAGCCAACAACTCTGTTAAATCTATTGGAAACCCATAGGTATCGAATAATTCAAAGGCAAAATCCCCATCAATAAGTTGATTTCCTTCGACATAGTTCTCAAACCGCTGTATCCCGGTAGTCAATGTTCTCAAAAAGGAAATCTCCTCCTCTAAAACGACTTTTTCCACAAAATCCTGTTGCTGATACAGCTCATCAAACACCCCTTTGAATTGAGCAGCCAAAACCGGCACCAATTCATGGAAGAAAGGTTGTTTAAAATCAAGGAATGTATAAGCATAACGGACAGCACGTCTCAAGATACGGCGTATTACATATCCTGCTTTATTATTGGAAGGCAGTTGTCCGTCAGCAATTGCAAAAGACACAGCACGTATATGATCCGAAAGCACGCGCATTGCGATATCGGTTTTCTCCGCAGCACCATACTGAACACCTGATTTTTGTGAGATATAGGCAATCAATGGTTGGAATACATCCGTGTCATAGTTTGAAGTTTTACCTTGTATTGCACGGACCAAACGCTCAAATCCCATTCCCGTATCAACATGTTTGGCCGGTAGAGGCTCAAGACTACCATTCTTCAACCTATTGAACTGCATGAATACTAAATTCCACACTTCAATTACCTGAGGGTGGTCAGCATTGACCAGTTCTTGTCCCTTTTGCGCAGCACGTTCTGCATCAGTTCGCATATCATAATGGATTTCAGAACAAGGTCCACAAGGCCCCATATCCCCCATCTCCCAGAAATTATCTTTCTTATTTCCCAATAAAATACGATCTTCTGCGATAAGCTCCTTCCAAAAATCATATGCTTCCTGATCACGGACCAATCCTTCTGAATCATCCCCCTCGAAAATCGTAACATACAACCTATCTTTGTCCAGTTTATAGACTTCAGTAAATAATTCCCATGCCCAGGCAATAGCTTCTTTCTTAAAATAATCTCCAAATGACCAATTGCCCAACATTTCGAACAGGGTGTGGTGATAGGTATCAATACCTACTTCCTCCAAATCGTTATGTTTTCCAGACACGCGTAAACAACGTTGCGTATCAGCAATTCGCGAATATTTAACCGCAGCCTCTCCTAAAAACAAATCTTTAAACTGATTCATCCCCGCATTGGTAAACATTAATGTTGGGTCATTTTTCACCACTACTGGTGCTGAAGGTACGATATGATGTGATTTACTCTTGAAAAATTCTAAAAACGCCTCGCGTATTTCTCTACTGGTCATGAAATATATTTTAAAGTTATAGAAATTATAAAAGTGACATAAGTGATGAAGGCATCTTTCATAACCACCACAACTCTTGCCACCATTGTAACTTTATTTTATCAAGTGCCAAATTTACTCAAAATAGAGCGCTATTACAATTGATTTTTTAAGCATCTGCCCAACAGACAACGTCTATAGACCACATACAGACTGAGTCCTCTTCAGAACTATGCCAATGATCTTCTCTACCGCATCATTCCCTCTCTAAATGTGATTAGAATCACACTTAAAACTAACCGAAATCATTAAAAAGTCAATTAATATTAGTAGATTTATTCCATCTTTCGATGTAGATAGTTAGAGAAATATGACACAAAAAATAATAGTACCTACTGACTTTTCAGACAATGCTTTAACAGCAACACGCTACGCCTGTGAGCTGGCCAGCCAGAACAACTATACCATTCACCTTTTTCATTGCTACACCTCCGACTCTGCACTTTTTGATGAGGAAAAAGCAAACAAAGACACGAATATTCCGTTATTAAAGGCAGACATGCTTATACTGGACCTTAAAGAAAGTCTTCAAAAGGAGTACCCTTCCGTATCCTTTGAAACAACGTGCACGAGTGGCCTTCTATATGAAGTACTTCCTTCGGTAGCCGTAGCTCCTACATATGCTATGATTATAATGGGGACCACTGGCACTGGAAAAGGAAAATCTGTAGTCTGGGGTAGCAACACCAGCAGTATCACCACTAAAGCCAGAGTCCCGGTCATCGCAGTCCCCAGTACAACAAAAGAGTTTTCTTTGCAAAAAGTGGGTATGCTGACCAATTTCAAGGTTGAAGAACTTGATACCTTAAAAGCATACCTGAGGTTAGTTTCGTCTATTCCTCACCTAGATACTATCCATGTGTACAGAGACTCCAAAGAGGCTTCTGAAATATCGGAACATCTCAACACCTGGTCATTTAACATCAAAAATCTAAAAGGTGTACAAGCGGTAGAATGCATCGCTGAACCCATCCATATCGAAGAGGAAAACCTAGATAGTATTCCCGAGGTCATCAACTATATTATCAAAGAGAACAACTACGACATGATGGTCGTCACGAAAACGAGAAAATCATTCTTTCAACGACTTTTCTCTCCATCTGTCTCCAAAGAAATTGTGCTTGACCTCGAGCGTCCTACTTTTTTTGACAACAATTAAACACGCAACTATCATGGCAAAGAAATTACTGATTCCAATTGACTTTTCCCAATATTCCGACAAGGCTATCGAATACGCGGTACAACTTTCCAGAACGGCCAAACATGATTTGGTATTAGTTCATGTATTTACAGACCACATCAATGTATACCGCAATTCCATTGAAAACACGGACCTATTAGACCCCCGTGTAGCTGAAGCAAAGGATAAAATGGGAAAACTGATTGCTGACCTCAAAAACACAGATCCAGAAATCGCGGTCAGCAGTGTCTTTGGCGACGGAAACCTTTTTGAAGAAATAGGAAAACTCGTAGCTATAGAACCGTACGACGCAATCATCATGGGCACAAAAGGCTCTTCCGGCCTAGACTCATTATTGATTGGCTCCAATATGTTTGATGTTTTCCAGAACACACAAACTCCAGTATTGGCTATCCCCTTCAGCGACAAACCTTATAAATCAGATAAAATCGGACTATTATGCAATTTTAAAGATGGCGAAATAGATGTCCTAAAGCAAGCAACAGCGCTTTATACCCAAAACTTCGAACTGGTACTGATACACATCAATACCGCTGACGAAACAATACAGGCATTAGACAGCAAATTTGCTGAATTTATAACGCGCATCATTGCTGAGACCGGAATAGATGACATCTCTTACATCATCAAGACGCAGGCTTTCTTCATACAGTATAAAGAAGATATATCGTCGGCCATTGATTCCGTCATCGCGGACGAATTATTGGACACCTTATTAGTCACTAAAAGCAAGAAAGGATTTTTACGTAAAATCGTCGAAGAAAATATTGTCAAGAAAATGGCTTATCAAATCCAGATTCCTAAATTTTTCGCCCGATCTAATGCATAAATTTAAAAAACAAAAATATCAGTGTAGTTTTCGCTCCACAATATTACGTTTTCACCAAACTTAATTAGAGAATAAAGCCTTTTTGGCAATAGTTTTGCCCAATCATTTTTTTTTAAAATAAATATGAAAATTAAAACTCTACGTAATCTATCCCTAGCTGTAGCAGCTGGACTAATCAGCACAGCGTCTTATGCGCAAAGCTTAAATGACGCTACACCTTTTGCTCCATCAACTTCTTACAGAACATGGTCGGTAGGTGTTAATGCAGGTCTTTTAAACCAAACCAATCTCTTCAATTTCAACCGCGAAGGTTTTAACAAGATGGACAACAATGTTGGATACAGTGTGTACATCAAAAAACACATCTCCCCATCTTTCGGATTGAAGGCTCAATATCTTGGTGGAAAAGTAGGTGGAACCAACGAAAATGCAACTGGAAACCAGATTTCTAAGTTTGAAACAAAAACACCATGGTCTGCTGCCCTTTCTGCAGAGTGGACAATGGCAAACACAGACTGGATGTTCTTAAACAACATCATTAAACCTTACGCAGCAATCGGTATAGGTGCGTTGAACTATGAAACAACAACTTTCGCGGGGTCAGTAAGCAATACTGCAGATTCCAAAACAAAATTATATGTACCAATGGATGCGGGATTGAAGTTTGCAGTAGCAAAAGGCATCAGTCTTGACCTTGGTTACCAGTTAAACTGGGCTAATAAAAACTTCAACGGTATCGAATCCGGTGCTATCAAAGAAGATTTATTCACTTACATCCATGCAGGTATAGAGATTGCTTTAGGAAGCAGAGAGAAACCTTATTTAGCACACAGCAACCCTGTAGCTAATTTAGTGAATGATGCAAACAGAAAATACGATGCAATAAAAGCAGAGCGTGATGCATTAGTAGCATCTAACTCGCAATTAAAGCTAAAATTGGATGAAATTTCAGCAGACCTAAGAGATGATGATGGTGATGGTGTTGCGAATAAATTTGACAAATGTCCAAACACACCAGCTGGTGTAAAAGTAGACGGTGCTGGATGTCCACTACCTGAAATGAAAAACGAGACTAAAGTAATCGAGAAAATCATCGTTACTGAAGAAGATAAAAAAGTAGTAGACGAGGCGATTAAAAACTTAGAGTTTGACTTAGGTAAAGCAACGATCCGCTCTACATCACACGCTTCTTTAAACCGCGTAGCATCTTTATTGATCGAGAAAAACTTTAGCTTAAAATTAGCTGGTCACACAGATAACACAGGTTCTTTACAAACAAACGTACGTCTTTCTAAAGAACGCGCAGAGTCTGTAAAAGCTTACTTAGTATCTAAAGGCGCTAACGCTTCACGCATAGAAGCTGTTGGTTACGGCCCTAACCAGCCAATCGCTACAAACGCGACAGCTGAAGGACGTCAACAAAACCGTCGTGTAGAATTCTTATTATTCTAAGCGGTATTCCATATTGAATAGAAAAGGGAGCATTAAGCTCCCTTTTTTTATTCTCTTCCTGATTCTATTTCTTTCCGCAGTAGCGAATGTTTCTTACCGTACATAAAGTACACTGCTACCCCGATCAACATCCAGATCCCCAGACGTTCCCAACTCTCAAGAGGCAGAGAGGCCATCATCAACACACAAACGATGATACCTAAAATAGGAATCAACGGTACAAGCGGTGTTTTAAAAGGCCGTTCGACATCGGGATTTCGCTTACGCATCACAATCACTCCAATACACACCAGAGTGAAGGCAAATAACGTACCGATACTAACCATATGTCCAAGTTCGGCCACAGGAACAAAGCCAGCAAACAAACTTACGAAAACCATAAAAATAACATTTGTCTTCCATGGAGTCTGTCTCTTAGAGAGATCTGAAAACACCTTAGGCAGCAATCCATCTTTACTCATCGAGTAGAAAACCCGACTCTGCCCCAACAACATGACCAAAATAACCGATGTATATCCCGCAATAATAGTTACAATCATTGCTGTATTCAAAAAGGTGTAGCCTGTTTTCGCAAAAGCTGTGGCCACAGGTTTTGCATCCCCTTTAAACTCGGAGTAATGAGCCAAACCTGTCATTACGTACGAAAACAACACATACAATATCGTACAGATCACCAGCGAGCCTATAATACCAATAGGCATTCCTTTCTTAGGATTGATCGCTTCCTGAGCAGCTGTACTAACCGCATCGAAACCAACAAATGCAAAGAAAAGTACACCTGCAGCCCTTAATACGCCTGAGATTCCAAAATGACCGAAATATCCCTCTTTAAAGAAATCAAACATTCCTATCTTCCCTTGCTTGAGCAACTCCTCTCCCTCATTTACCGGAATGAAAGGCGTATGGTTTGCCGGATTGATAAACTGCCAACCCAAAGCGATAAATAGAACCACTACTGCGACCTTCAGGACGACCAATATATTATTAACAAAAGAAGATTCCTGAGTTCCACGAATCAAAAGTAAGGACAAAAGACAGACGATAATGATCGCGGGGAGATTGACTATACCACCCGAGAAAACGGTACCGTCAGCAAGATGATGCTCTACCCAAGGCGAGTACAACAGCTCATTGGGCAAAGATGTCCCGAACACCTTGAGCAGCTCATTAAAATACTGCGACCAACTGGCTGCTACTGTTGCTCCGGCCAATGCATATTCCAGCACCAGATCCCAACCGATAATCCAGGCCATAAACTCACCCATCGTTGCATAAGAATAGGTATAAGCACTACCTGCCACAGGTATCATAGAAGCAAATTCAGCATAACAAAGTCCTGCAAATGCACAACCTACAGCCGCAATAATAAAAGAAAGCATAACCGCCGGGCCTGCATTCTCTGCTGCTGCAATACCCGTCAATGAAAATAGTCCAGCTCCAATAATCGCACCCACTCCCAAAGCAATCAGACCTGAACTGGACAAGGTTCGCTTTAAGGTTCCTTCTCCACTCTGCTCGGCCTCAGACACAAGCTTGGCTATAGATTTTTTATACCACATAATTTAGTTATATTAGTTAACGTAATCCAAACCTAAAAAAAATATCGCTATATCCAACTAAGGAATACACTTTTTCTTAAAATAGCTTTCTATTAGCGCTTTCAAATAAAAAAAACTTCAGCCCATTCAAAATCAATTGCTTACACTATAGGAATTTTTAAATATTAGTTGTACCTTTGCAGCGCCTTAGGCAATAGTGCCTATTGTATAATTTATTTCATGAACCCATTTTTAGAACTGGGAATCCGTGAGGAAGTTGTTAAAGCCATTCCTGTTTTATTGACTGGTAACGACGATTTTGTCGGATTAGCCCAAACCGGCACAGGTAAGACAGCGGCATTTGGTCTTCCATTATTAGAGCAATTAGACTTTTCTCAAAAACAGCCACAAGCCTTGGTCCTTTGTCCAACACGTGAGCTTTGTTTACAGATTTCGAAAGATTTAGAAAAATTCGCTAAGTACATCGACAACGTACATGTTGTGGCTGTTTATGGAGGTGCAAACATCTCTGACCAATTACGTCAGATCAGACGTGGTGTGCAAATTGTAGTAGCGACCCCAGGTCGTATGTTGGATATCATCGGTAGAAATGCCATTGATTTTTCACAAGTAAAATATGTTGTATTGGATGAAGCTGATGAAATGTTGAACATGGGCTTCAAAGAAGACATTAACAACATTTTGTCTGAAACTCCAGACGACAAAAAAACATGGTTATTCTCTGCAACCATGCCAAAAGAAGTACGCCGTATAGCACAGAACTATATGACGGATCCTTTTGAATTGACTGTTGGGACCAAAAACACAGGAAATGCAAACATTGAGCACAACTATTATTTAGTTAAAGCTAGAGATAAATATGCTGCTTTCAAACGTATTGTAGACTCCAACCCCGACATCTTTGGTATCGTATTCTGTCGTACTAAGATTGAGACCCAAGAGATTGCGGAGGCATTGATAAAAGATGGCTATAACGCAGATGCGTTGCACGGAGATTTATCTCAGCAGCAACGCGACAAAGTAATGAAGCGTTACCGCGACCGTAGCTTACAGTTATTGATTGCTACAGATGTGGCTGCCCGTGGTATTGACGTCAACGACGTAACACACGTTATCAACTTCTCTTTACCTGACGAAATCGAAAACTATACGCACCGCTCTGGTCGTACAGCCCGTGCAGGAAAGACAGGTGTTTCTATCTCTTTAATCAATATTAAAGAGCAAAGTAAAATCCGTCAGCTTGAAAAAGTAATCGGAAAAACTTTTGAGCGTAAACAAGTACCTCAAGGACCTGAAGTTGTAGAAAAACAACTTTTAACAATCATCAACAAAGTACAGAATGTAGAAGTAAACGAGGAGCAAATCAATCCTTTCTTACCTCAGATCATGGAAGGCTTTGAAGCTTTATCAAAAGAGGAGATTGTAAAAAGATTTGCATCTTTAGAGTTCAATAGATTCTTAGAGTACTACAACAATGCTCCTGATTTGAACATTGATGCCCGTGGTGATGGTAGAGAAAGCAGAGACGGTAGAGACCGTGGCGAACGCGGATCGCGTGCTGGATCAAAAGGATACACACGTCTATTCATGAACCTTGGAGCAGTAGACGAATTCTCTCGTGGAGACATGTTAGGATTTATCTGTAACAACGCTAAAATATCTGGAAAATCAATTGGTAAGATTGATATGAAAGGTGTGTTTACTTTCTTTGAAGTTCAAGATGAGGAAGTAAACAAAGTGTTCGAAGGATTTAAAGCTGTTGATTTCAACGGGCGCCAAGTACGTATCGAAGTCTCTGGAGATAATGGCCGTTCCGATAGAGGAGGTCGCTCAAGAGGTGGTGACCGTCGTAATAGCGGTGGCTACGGTGGTGGCGAAAGAAGAGACCGGGGTGGTGATCGTCGTAGTAGTGGCGGTTACGGTGGTGGAAGAGGTGATCGCGGTGGAAACAGCGGTGGCGGATTCCGTGACTTCTCTGGCAAACGTCGCGAATCGAAAAGTAAATACTAGTCGAAAAGCTTACATAAAAAAACATCCGTCACAATTGGCGGATGTTTTTTTTTACTTATTAAATCTCTTTTTCAGATAATCTCGCCTAGATCTTCGCAACCTAGAGTTCTTAACGGGGTAATGCCTATTTTTGGTTATGTTGTTGAATAATAGGGCAACCAGAAAGAGGATCAATGCTCCTGTAAAAACAGGGCTAAGCACATACCAATAACCTAAAGCTGCTATTTTTGTTCCACCGGACACTGCAATCAGAGCTGTCGCCCCACCTGGAGGGTGTAGTGTGCGTGTAATCTGCATAAACACAATCGAAAAGGCAACTGCAAGCGGTGCCGTAAGCCAAATGATATCCGGCAGGAGTGTTGCAACGGTAACCCCGACTAATGCTGATATCACATGCCCACCTATCAGGTTCCGGGGCTGGGCCAACGGACTTTGTATTGCTCCATAAACGAGTACACTCGATGCACCAAAGGAACCTATCAAAAATACATTTTCGAGAGAAGGTAAATGTAGAGACTGTATGAAAGCAATAATACCGATTCCAACAAAAGCACCTACAAAAGACCAGAAATGCTCGCGATGGTCAATCAACGTCTCGCGATACATCACATAACGGTATTTCCTAAATTCGCGTTCCAGCTTTCTCTTTAACATCTCCTTTTTTAATGGTTATAAAGTCACAAAGGTTACAACAGTATACCCCCTACAACCTCTTAACACGCTAACCCTTTACGATTTAACCTCTTTACAGCTTTACCTCTAACCTTCTAACTCTTTAACTACCCAACGCACGCTGACGTATAGCTTCGTATATAACGACAGCTGCAGAGACTGAAACGTTCAGCGAACCGATTTCTCCGTACATCGGTATTTTAGCCAACTTGTCTGAGATACGAATTAAATCATCCGATACGCCGACATCCTCAGCACCCATTATAATACAAGTAGGACCAGTATAATCCACATCATATACAGAATCCTGTGTTTTTTCAGTACTTACAACCAGCTGAATCCCCGATTCAATAAGAAAACGTCCTGTCTTGCCCAAAGAATCTTCCCGACAAACAGGTATTTTGTAAAGAGCCCCTGCTGATGTCTTAATCGCGTCTGGATTAATTTCTGCAGACCCTTTCTTAGGAACAATAATAGCATGTATACCCGCACATTCTGCTGTACGCGCGATAGCTCCCATATTACGCACATCAGTCACCCCATCCAACATCAACAAGAAAGGAGTTTCTCCTTTTTCATATATTGAAGGCAATAAATCTTCGATATGTTGATAAGTTATAGGAGAAATAACGGCTATAACTCCTTGATGGTTCTTTCTCGTGATTCTATTTAGCTTCTCAATAGGCACTTGCTGGTAACCTAGACCATGCTCTTTTAATAGTGATTTTAGTTCTAAAAAGAGACTACCACTAATACCTCGCTGTATAAAGAGCGATTCGATTTCTTTTCCACTGTCGATAGCTTCAATTACGGCACGAATACCAAACACCATTTGGTTACTTTCTCTTTTTTCGCCTCTGTCGTGACGTTGGAAATTATTTTGCATTTTATAAAGTCAAAAGTTATAATAAAATTAAAAGCTAGCTCAAGCCCAGATTAAAAGTCTTTCTCAACACTTCCAGCGCAGGGTTTTTAGAAGCCATCACCTGATACTTCTCTTGAGAGGTATAAGCTTTACGAATTACCGCCTGCTCCAACTGAACAGTCTGTATATCTAAGGAAAAATTCTGAAGTTCTGGACGGAGGTAGTTGAGCATATCGATTTTACCTTCGCGCAGCTGATCGCTCTGAATAGCATTTTCAACATCGATTTCTATAACGTTCCCCTTCAATCTTGGCGGATTTGCAGTCATGATAGTATAAATCGTAATACGATTGGCTACCTTCATCTTCTCTGCAAGATTGTTCCACTTTTCAATGAATGAATTGAACGTCACCTCTCTAAACTCTGTCCCTTGCACCAGGTCGTTCTCCTGTTCTTCTTCTTCGACCTTTTCTTCAAATACGGTATTCAAATTGGGGACTGCAACTGTTGATTTAAAACTTCCCCATCCTTTGCCTGATGAAAAGCTTTTCTTTTCCGCAACAATAGGTTTAGTGACAGGCGGAGATGCTACTTTAGGAGGCTCAACTGTGGTTGCCACAGGCTCGGATACTTCGACTTTCGCCGTAGGGCTAGGAATCTGTGGGCTAGGTGTTACTGGGTCAGGTCGTTTTTTTTTTTGATCAACCTGAGTTGATACACCATTTATCCCGAGCTGTATTGCCGCAGCTATATGGCACATCTTCAATAAAGCCAATTCAACCTGAAGCCTTTGGTTCTTACTGGTTTTATAGCTTATCTCACATTGATTAGCAATATTCAAGGCAGACAGTAACAGTCCCGAACTTAATGAAGAAGATTGCTCAAGATATTTCTTCTTAATATTATCACTCACCTCCAACAGTTTTAAAGTCTTCGGTTCTTTGGTAATCAAGAGATTTCTGAGATGTCCGGATAGACCAGCTATAAAGTGTCCTCCGTCAAAGCCTCTATTTAAGACATTGTCCAAAATCAGCAACGCTTCAGCCGCATCTTCTTTACGTATTGCCTCGACCAAACTAAAATAATAGTCGTAGTCTAAAATGTTTAAATTATCGATTACAGCTTGGTAAGTAAGATTCCTACTGGAGAAACTTACAATCTGATCAAACATAGAAAGTGCATCTCGCAAACCACCATCAGCTTTCTGGGCAATAACATGAAGACCATCTAGCTCAAAAGCAATATCTTCTTTCTTCGCTATTCCTGCCAAATGATTGGCCATATCTTCTACCCGGATACGATTAAAATCAAATATCTGACAACGTGACAAAATCGTAGGTAGGATTTTATGTTTTTCAGTGGTTGCTAGTATAAATATAGCATAAGAAGGAGGTTCCTCTAATGTCTTCAAAAAGGCATTAAAAGCCGCTTGAGACAACATATGCACCTCATCAATAATGTAAATTTTATACTTTCCGGTTTGTGGGGGTATACGTACTTGATCAATCAGGCTACGGATATCATCTACGGAGTTGTTCGACGCCGCATCCAGTTCATGAATACTGAACGAAGCCCCTCCAGCAAAAGATTTACAGCTTTCACATTCTCCACAAGCTTCAGTACTCGCAGAAATATTCTCACAATTTATTGTCTTAGCTAATATACGTGCACAGGTCGTCTTACCCACTCCTCTAGGTCCACAGAACAAAAACGCTTGTGCAAGCTGATTACTATGAATCGCATTCTTTAGCGTATTTGTAATATGCAACTGTCCTACAACGGAGTCGAAGGTCGCTGGGCGATATTTACGGGCTGAAACAATGAAATTATCCATCCCTGCAAAGATATGGACTTAGAATCAAAAACCTACCTCCAAGGTCTGAAATTCGACACAATAGGTTTTGTAAGATCAAACTCTACCGAAAACAGTCGGTCTGATCCGATTCTTCTCAGGTTATACGTAAATTTATGCGCATCAATAGTCACCCACCAGACATTATAGGCCGCATAATCGATAAGTTGCTCTGTCTCCACATCGGCAGGAAACATCTGCATATTCGGCAGCCCCTCATTGGTGGCTGTCCCCCCATAAAAAGTCACCTTATCTGCTGTACCGTCTGGCTTTCTGTGATCGTGCTTCAGTTCTACACGATTATTGCTCCAACTAAAAATCCAGGTGCGGGACTTATCCTCTCCGACATAAAAAGGAACCTTTACCTCCCGTTCATCCCAGCTCATCACCTGCATCAATAGACGCTCTCCGGTAAAACCGTCCCCTTCTTTTCCTCCGGCAATGATACTCCCTTCATAATATTTGCCCAGATGTGGCTTAAAAGCTTCCATAAAAGCTTTAGAATGCTGGGCATTCGCCCAAATAACGCTTATGCTAAACAGCATAAATAGAACAATCTTTCTCATACAAAACATAAATGACCCACCAACTCTTAAACCTAAATAAGTCAAGATAAGAAAAATAACATTATTTTTTTATTAACTTTATATTAAGCTTGTGTTAATAAAATGAGACTTTCGATTCGATATATCCTCTTACTCTGTATAGGTTTGACCTATACGGCTTCCCTGTGGGCCCAGCAACTGGATACCATCGACTTTTTTAAAAAGCCATTTGTGTTCGACAGATCTCATACCCCTCAGATTCAAATCCAAGGGAAAACCGATGAGCAATCTATTCTTACCTTTTACAACGACATTGAGTCAAAAGAATATACACTGCTTATAGAACAATTAAAAGCATTTAAAGCGGAGAACAGTCTTAATGATTGGCTTTATTACCAACTTGTCCGCCGTGTATCGGAATCGATAAGCCCTAAAGCTGAGAACTACCACCGCTATACACTCTACAAATGGTACCTGATGAACAAGTCTGGTTACGATGCACGTCTAGCGGTTGGCGATGATCAGGTGATATTCTATATCAAAAACAAAGAAGACATCTCTGATATCCCCTTTTTTATCATCGATGGACAACAATTTACCTGTCTTAACTATCACGATTATGGCAAGTTATTCAGACGCTCTGATGTCTATCGTCCCGTAGCCATCAGCGTCCCTGGAGCAGATGGTGATTTCAGCTACAAAATTGCGCAAATGCCCGAATTTAAAGATGAGTCCTACGCGGTCAAGAATGTCAACTTTCAATACCAGGACAAAGTCTATGAATTTGACATCAAAGTAAATGACAACGTAGCCGGAATTTTCAAAAACTATCCAGGTGTAGATTTCGAAACCTATTTTAATATTCCGCTCACTCAGGTGACCTATCAATCTCTAATCCCAGTGTTAAAGGAAAATATCAAGGGAATGGATACAAAAGGGGGTGTTGACTACCTCATGCGCTTTACCAGATATGCCTTTTTATACGAGAATGATGACATCAATTTTGGTATAGAAAAACGCTTGTCTCCCGAACAGACACTAATGAATAATTACAGCGACTGTGACGACAGGGCGGCTTTGTTCTTTTTCTTGATCAAAGAGATCTATAATCTTCCTATGATTGCCATATTATACCCTACCCACATAACTATGGCCGTACAGTTCGAACAGAAAATTGGTAGAGCTATAAAATATGAGGGACAATATTTTTCATTCTGTGAGCCTACACCCCAGGGACAGAATCTAAATATTGGCGAAGTAGCCGATAAGTACAAACACGAGAAATATGAGATCGTGTATCATTACAAACCGAGGTAAGATCCCTTTGATTATTAAAGTTCAAAAATATGTTCTTTCATATTTTTCTTTTCTTGGGATATTCAAAAAAAGTGACTGTTTTTGGGCTTTCAGTGACCACATTACCAGAACCGATAAGCACTATATAAAAACAAGTGTCCACTTGTCAAGAAAAAGTAACTACTTTATATGATACTACTACCACTTTATACTAACAAGGAATCACTATCCAGAGAAAAGTGATCACATTTTATAAAAAAGTAATCACCGGTTATCAATCTGTGACCACTTCCTGCCAACAACCGACCACATTGTCCAAACATGTAATCACTATATACGGAAAAGTGTCCCCTCTCCAAGAAAAAGAAACCACAATATACCAGCAAGGAATCACTCCGCAGCATATTGTAACCCCTCGACGGCAAAGAGTAAACAGTCGACAACAACTTGTGATCACTAGGTCTTACATAGTGGGCCCTCTACCTAAAAAAGTGACCACTATTTCATAAATAGTAAACATTGAAACAGAAAAAGCAACCACCTTACATCAACAAGGGATTACAACTTAATAAAAGGCAACCACTTGACACCAAATTGCAATCACTCGATAGCAAATAGCAATCACCTTATTGCCTAAAGTAGTCACCTAATACCAACATGTGTTCACTCATTCCGGAGAACTAATCACTTTTTCCCTGCTTTTCAACAGCGTTTATAAAGTAGATATCCCCTATCATCTGAGGCATTTTTTATGTATGGGTCTGTAACTTGCCCTGCGATCGGTTTTGCACGCCTCTTCAAGAGGGATGGGAGATAGGTTCGAGACCGCCTTGGGACATCCTCGCCGGTTGTTCGCCCATCTTTTGCCTTGGAGTCAAAGCATAGCTGAAGAATTACCAAAGGATAGGCGAAGCAGTCCCGAAGCAATCCCGAGGATGGTACGAAGCGTTATCGAAGGATAGTCGAATCTATAACGGACTTGAGGGGACTTGAGCGGACTTTAGGGGAGTTGAGGGGACTTTGACCAATTAATTTATCCAACTGCTATATTATCGGCAATATATAACGAACGGTTGGGGTTACTGACTCTTTTTAGATTTTGGGTTTAAATTTCTATAGTCTACTTTAAGAATCGTCCTCATTAATCAGCTTCATTAAATCCTCCTTTAAATCTGGAAGCTTTTCGACTATAATATTCCATACTATTTCAAAATCAACTCCAAAATAATCGTGAATCAACCGATGCCTTGTGTTGGTGATTTTTCTCCATTCTATGTGAGGGTTTGCCGCTTTAAAATCCGGATCAATTTTATTGCTAGCCTCTCCAATAATTTCTAAACTCCTGATAATCGCTCGAGATAATACGGGATCATTAACTGTTGTATCATAGTCTTTCCCTGAAGTAAAATTTACTACAAATTCTATTTCTTCCAGTATGTGCTTTAATAGTTCAATGTTAGAGTGCGACATGCTCCGCTTCTTTTAAAATATGAGGTCCAAGATATGGACTGAGTGATTTTGGAGTTACAAGTTCTACACGACGGCCGAGCAGGTCTTCAAGAAAAAAAGATAAATCCATAAAATTATCGTAAGTTTTCATATCCGCTTGGAACTCTACTAAAAAATCAACATCACTATTTGCATGGAAATTATTGGTTAAAAAAGAGCCAAATAAACTTAACTTAGATACACCAAACTGACGAATCTTTAATCGATTTAATTGAAGCAATGATATAAGTGCTTCTTTACTGTCTACCCCTTTTCCCATACAAACAAATTTACTGAATATTTAATTGATCTACAAAAACTAAGGACCTTATACAGTGTCAACGCACCTAATTCCACAAAACACTCACCAACAACCTCCTACAAAACACCTTCATTTCTCACAATTATTATAAATAAACTGAATACCTGATAATTACACATTAACATAGGTTTCCCTTGGGCCTTATATCTTAACACTAGGGGGTCACACTAGAAAACGAGCTTATGAAGGAATTGCCGCTAAACTAGAGTTTATTTTTTTAAGGCGCTATCCACCGACTCAAAAATAGACCTAATCTCTCGATCCATCGCATACAAAACTTTGCCGTTATATTTTTCTCGCTTTCCTTTCATATAATCAAAATAGGATTTCGTTAAGTTCAGATCAAACTTATCAACGGAACTATGCTGATCGAAATTAACGTCATTCAGCATGGAATTTGTTGCTTCAAGATACATCTGCAGATTATTTCTACGCTTATCACTACCATATATGTTATATATCCTCATATCCACAGTACTGGCACCGATATCAATCGAGACAGTAAAGAACATAGTAAAATTCGAATTATTAACTCCTGATTTAAAGCTATATTTTCTACCAGCCTTTCCCACTAATGTCCCTAAGTGTGGATCATCGATTTGAATCACATTCTGAATGCCTGGAAAACTATCTACAAACCATCTCTTCAAAGTCGTATGAACTTCAACTTTGTCTCCGGTATAAGGTAATAATTCCCTGTACTCCACCTTTTCATCTTTAAGTGGAATAAAAGTAGTAGCGCTGTCAATCTGTTCTTTGCTCGGATTATAAGCATTGATAAAGAGATTTGCTTCTTGCCCCGAGAGACCAATAGATAGTAAACAGAAGATAAACAAACAAAGTGTTTTCATATTGAAGTCATTTCTAGTAAAAAAACATTGTATTATAATCACAATAAATGCAAAACATATGTTTTAATCGTCAACGCATCATTAATAAATGATTAATTTAAAAAACTACAGATGACCATAATAGAAAAGGGCTAACTCTACGAGTTAGCCCTTTTTTATCTATTTAGAAACTATTGATTACAAACCAACAGTCCAACCTTTAGCCCACTCTGGAGTTGCTGTTCCAGCGCCAGCTCCTGTAGCATTAGCATTTTCTGTATAGATTGCTGATACATCAGCTGGTAAACCTGGAAGATCTTTATCTGTTACTGGATCTTTTCCAGGACTAGTTGTTGTTCCTTTTGACTTCGTAGCGACATTATCGAACTTAACATTAGTAACTTTCAATGTACCGTCTCCAACATATTTAATCCCCTCATTATGCTCTACATCAAACCCGACAGACCAATTACTCAATACCACATTATCAATATTTGCTTTAGTACCTACACGTAGTTTCATTGCTTGAGGCTCCGCTCCAACTGCACCACGTCCTATTAGCGTTAAATTTTTAATCGTTGGGTTAGAAATAGGATTAGCTAAATGATTATTTGAATTGTTATCTGCCTCTATACCTCTGTTTCCTTTAGAAGCGGCTTCTTTTCCATACCAATTTTCATTTGTACCATTCCAACCTTCAGTCCAGTCAAATTGATCATCTTCATTCGCTGTTGCAACCAAATATTTTGTATTCACTGTACCACCGAACCACTCAAAACCGTCATCCGAGCCTTCGTGAACCTGAATGTATTCGATCGTAGTACCGTTACCCACCCCAAACATAGAAAGCCCGTTAAACTCTTTTTCAGTATTATAGGAATAACCAGAGTACTCTATACGTGCGTATTTCAAAATACCGGAGTTATCATTTGCCACAGTACCACCATAAGGTAAACCAGATACCTCTGCATTTGCAGTATTTCCTTTATTAATTGGAGCCTTTCCACAAAGAACAATCCCGCCCCACGCTTGCTGTACTTTATTAGCTGCTGTAAAAACAATAGGCTTTTCTTTGGTTCCTTCTGCTAAGATTTGTCCACCTTGAGAAACGGCGATATAACGAATCTCCTCACCATCTTTAAATGGTGTTGCCTCTACTATTACACCTGGCTTGATCGTTAATTTTCCACCAGCTTTTACAATTAATGGTCCGTTCAATTTATAAGTACCACTTTCTAGCACCAAATTTTGACCATCTTTAACTTCTCCTTGTAGATTAGTGCGAATATCGTTATCGATAATTTCAGTAGCATCGTCTTTTTTGCTACAAGCTGTAAAAGCCATCGGAGTAGTCGCAAGTAAAGCGAGCATTAACAATGTAGAAGTAGATCTTTTCATTTCTTTAATTTTAATTTTTTCTTCTTTCGATAGTACAAAGAAAGATGTTTAATATTTATTTATAATTAACTCTATATTAGATTTTTGTTAACAGAACCATTAAAACTTATAGTTCACACCCAAACTAAAAGTAGCTCCTCTTTTATACGACATCACCTTCACTGGTGTCTCATTTTGTTGCCATCTTTCAAAAGATGGGTTTAGGATATTACGCGCCGTCAAATCAACTCCCAAATGTTTGGTTAACTTAGACTTTAACACAAAATCCAATGTACCTAGGCCTTTATCCACCAAATTACCACGTCCTCCAGTACCAATTGCATTGAGTTTATCGGAGTAATAATTATATAATATCGTCGCAGAAAGATTTCGCTTTGCATCAAAGTTTTTCAGATAAGATAGATCTGCATTAACAATAAAATCAGAGGCTCCCGTAAATTTTGACGAAGTATTCGTTGGATCGATATTAATCAGTCCTTCGGTTTCTTTAAATACCTTCTCTGGATTAAACTTTTGATCAGTCTTCATGATGGCTGTATTAAATCCGATCGAAAGTTTATCATTTGTCAGATCCAACAGATATTTCTTCGCTTCTATTTCGATACCGTACACGTATCCTTTATCACCGGTATTGGCATAAGAAACATCATTTGAGGTCGATGAGACAACAATTTCATTAATTGGGTTCTGTATATACTTTCCAAAAGCAGTAACGGAATATAACTCTCCTTCACGAGGGAACATCTCCCATTTCAAGTCCAGATTATAGTTGTCCGAAGCATATAAATATTGGTTACCAACAAATGTCTGGGTTACCTCTTCATATGGGAAGCGTGCTCTTTCCTTAAACTGAGGTAAGGTATAGGTTTTACTTGCCCCAAGGCGTAGATTATTCTTAGCATTCAACTCATACTTTAGATTTAAACTCGGCAATAAGCCATTTTTCTCCAACGTATTTTTACCTCTAGGATACTCGATACTATAAAAATCGACATATTGTTTAATATTCTCATAGCGTACGCCCAATACTCCTGTTAATCGATCCGTCAACTTATAATCCATTGTTGCGAACCCTACATGAATATCTTGGTCACCGTTGTAGTTTTGAAAGGCATTCCCTGCTAAACCTATAATATTATAAAATGTACCATAACCAGCAGCACCAAGATATTGGTTCAGGTTATTCGGGTCAATCTTTGTAGTACTCTGCTGTCCATCTAGAATATTGAAGTTCAGCTGCATCACGTCGAAAGAACGTTCTTTCATCCTTCCGTTATACCCTACTGTCAGTTTACCTCTATTATCGCCTAGTTTGTAAGATGCTGCGACGTTAGCAGCTAGTTCGTTTTCCTTAAGATAATAGGTATATCGGTGATTATCTGCCGCATTGACACGGATAAAATAGTGATCACCATTTGTAGTGGTACTATACATACTTTGCAAACGGTCAGGCATGTCTCCTTTTACATTGTTGTAAGCGACTCCCCAATCCAATTCAACTTTATCCGTCAAGGTGTGCTTACCTAACAACTGATTAATGAACAACTGTGTAGATGAAAATGTACTACGATTGATAGTCCCTCTGTAATTCTCAGCGTCTACACCTGCGTCTCTGATATACCCAGTAAATACATCCCTATATTGATTACCCGCATTAACATACATGAAGTTATAGGTCAATTTATGCTTAGCGTTAATTTGATAGTTGGCGTTCAACATTCCTGTTGTATTAGCATTGTAGCTTTGTTGCGATTGGTTCAATGATTTCAACGGTGCTCCCTGTGCGCTAAAGTTAGAGTTGACACCTTCTCGAGCTCCATAACCGTTGGCAAAGTTCACCATACCAAACAAACTCATTCTTCCTTCAGACCCCACTTTAAACGAGTCTCCTGCTTTGACAGCAAAATTCATTGGAAGCACTGTCTGCTTCTTAGGATCCCATCCATTTTTGAAATGATAGCTTCCCTGCACATCTGCTGGTGCTTTATAATTTGAATAACCGAAGAAATTAGGTCCATCCTGCAAATAGAAATCGCCCCATTGTTTCATTGCATTAGAATTCACAGAAGATCCTACTGAAACTTCAAACAATCGATCTCCCTTAAAATCTTTAGAACCAATATTTACAGTAGCTCCACCGAAGTCTCCATTCAAAGGAGAATTATAAGATTTATCCACACCAACATAATCTACTACATCAGTTGTGAATATGTCTAAAGCGATATTCTTCAGATTAGGATCACTTGCTGGTATTGGTAAACCATTCAACGATGTAGAAATATAACGATCCCCTAACCCCCGGACGTAAACCTGTGTTGATCCTTCTTGTCTGGAAACTCCTGATAATTGACTGACAGCACCAGCGGCATCAGACACTCCTTTACGGGACAGCTCCTGTGCACCGATTTTCTCTACGAATAAATTAGAATTCTTACGTTCTTCCAATAAAGCGAACTCAGTCGCTTGCACACGTCTACGTGTCACGACAACTTCATCTAGTGTCGAAGACTCGCTTACCAACACAACACTTACAGTCTCCCAGTTTTTTGCTTCCAAAACTACTGGCGTGATCTCCTTATTGTACCCTAGATAACTACTTACTACTTTATAATCACCCTTCTTGTCAACAGGGATAATAAATTCTCCATTTGCATTGGTTGATGTAACTTTGCTATTATCAGACAATGATACACTTACCCCCGCTATAGGTTTCATCGTCTCTACGTCGATGATCCGTCCTCGGATACCCAATACCGAAGCTGAAACCCCATCAGCGATTGAAGCACTCGTTTTCTGCTGTGCATTCAACGTATTAACAGTATCCTTTTTAGTGGACTCCTTTACTAAGGCATTTCCTTTCGGATCTGTCTTTTGTGCAAATACAACTGAGCCTGCTACTACACCTAATACTAGCAAACCTGCCTTTTTAATGTTTAAATTTAGTTTCAACTTGAATTAATTTTAATTTAACACAAAAGTATAAGGGACATATTAACTCAATATTACCGACAAATTACTTTTACCTCAACCTATTGTTAATAAATCGTTAACCGACCTCAATGAGGCAAAAAAAGCCCCCTCATAACGGTCGATAATGTGTGTTTTATTTCAGATACATTAATTTTTCTTTAAGGCGAAAAGGACTTAATCCTGTAATAATTTTATTAAGATTTTCTATTGTAACCAATTTCCGATACCTTTAAGGTTGAAAATTCACACCGTAGGAATACATTATCCATGATACGTTCAGAAAACCTTAAGTTCAACTATTTGCCGTCGCACGAACTGCAGTTTCCTGATTTCAAAATAGAAAAACATCAACATACCCTTCTATTAGGAGACTCAGGCACTGGAAAAACGACTTTACTACATTTATTGAGTGGCCTTTCCCGCCCAACTAGTGGGAAAGTATTCGTAGACAATCAGGATATCTATCAACTTGGCGAAAGTCAACTCGATAGGTTTCGCGCTGCTAACATTGGCTTTATTTTTCAGGAAGCTCATCTTTTGAAAAACCTGACTATAGGAGAGAATATTGAATTGGCACAACATCTTGCAAAAAAAACAATTGATAAGAAGGCCATAGCCGCAATATTGGAGAAGTTGCAACTGCTTGATAAAACAAACAGTTATCCTTCGCAGCTGAGCAGAGGTCAATTGCAACGTGCAGCCATCGCTCGCGCTGTGATCAATAGACCAAAGATATTGGTTGCCGATGAGCCTACTGCCGCTCTGGATGACACCAATACGCAACATGTCTTGGAGCTTTTACTGGATACAGCCAATACCTATGGAGCTACGCTGCTAATAGCTACGCACGATAAACGAATAAAGGACAATTTCTCCAATACCTATCAGTTATAATATGAACAATTTTGCATTAGTCTGGAAGAATATTACCCAACAATGGGGCGCCACCCTATTGAGTATAGTCTTGACCGCATTCGGTGTTGCTATACTATTGGTTATATATATATCGGGAGATACCTTTGAAAAGCAACTGGAGAACAATAGTAAGAATGTAGACTTGGTAATCGGTGCCAAAGGTAGCCCGATGCAATTAATATTGAGTAGTCTATACCATGTAGACAACCCTACAGGCAATATATCATTAGCAGAAGCAAACAAGATAGCCGAAAATCCTTTTGTACAATTGGCTGTTCCAATCTCTTTAGGGGATAATTTTAAGGGACACCGGATTATCGGCACGGATACTTCATTTATGGGACTCTATGAACTGAAGCTTGCTGAGGGGGCATTATGGTCCAAAAGCTTTGAGATTGTACTTGGTGCCAAAGTAGCCCGCAAGCATCAGTTAAAAATCGGTGATGAAATACATAGTGCGCATGGCCTATCAGCTGATGCACACGTCCATGATGACCATCCATTCAAAGTGGTTGGTATACTGGCACCAGCTAGGTCTGTCGTAGACAATCTTATCCTATCCAACCTAGCAAGCGTATGGGAGGTACATGGTATAGCGCATGATGGCGAACACATCCATGGTCCAAACTGTGACCATGACCATGACCATGACCATGACCATGAGCATGAGCACGCACATCATAGCGATTCGACACACGAACATAAGGCGGAGGACCATAAACATGAGCACGGAGACGGAGATCACAACCATGAACATGCAACAGCACAGGAGCATACACATGACCATGCGGAAGCTGAAGAAGAATTGGTTAAAGAAAAGCCTAGAATGGAATCACCAGGTATGGTCAAAAGCATAGGACAGGATATGATTGAAGACCACGGGGTCGAAATCACGGCTCTGTTAGTCAAATATAGCTCACCCGCAGCAATAGGCGTGCTACCTCGATTGATCAACCAAAGCACCCATATGCAAGCTGCTTCACCAGCAATAGAGAGCTCTAGGATTTTTTCGTTATTAGGTGTAGGTCTGGATTCATTAGCTATACTGGCTTATGTGATTATGCTGATTGCAGCACTGAGTGTCTTTATAAGCCTCTACAATGCCCTGAAAGATAGACGGTATGATATGGCAATCATGCGTACCATGGGGGCCTCGAAGACAAAACTCTTTGCCTTAGTCGTAACCGAAGGTCTAGTCATTACCTTGATCGGTGGTCTGGTCGGTCTACTGATGGGACATACCATACTGTATTATATAAGTACGCAGACCAGTCAGAGTGCAGATTTTATTGAGGCATTTAAGCTATACCCAAATGAATTGCTTATTCTATTAGCAGCAATAGCATTAGGTGTAATAGCAGCGTTGATACCTGCATTCAAAGCCTATAACACAACTATTTCAAAAACATTATCATCCAAATAATAAAAGGATAGAAGCATAGACAATACAGAGAATGAACAAATTATTTCTAATACTAAACTTTCTTTTGCTGAGCACATTGATTTCAAATGCTCAGATAAAAGATTATCCCAACCTCAATGTTCCGGATCACACTCCGATGATGAACAAGACCTGGGAAGCCATTGACAAAATGATGTACAAAGTCAGTACAGAGGGCAACAAAAAGGTTTATACTCCGCACTATCCGCCAGAGCTTAAAAAACTGGAAAACAAAATTGTGGATTTGCCTGGATATATCGTACCGCTTACGAGTGGCCGAAACCACAGCACTTTTATGTTATCGGTACTACCGATTGCACAATGTCAATTCTGTGGAACCAACGGTATCCCCCCAATGGTCGAAATATTTATGAAAAAAGGAAGTATCAAGTATACGGAGGAACCTATTAAGATTAAGGGCAAAATGAAATTCAATCCAGAACCGCTCAAAGGAAATGCTGAGATACAGCTATTCGAAGCAGAACTAATCCGTTAGCGATTCAATAAAGACACTTCGATTGCAGAAGCGAGTGCTGCCGTTTCGGTACGTAACCTCGCATCACCCAAGGAAATAGGAATAAAGCCAGCATCTAATGCCTGGCTTATTTCTTTTTCAGAGAAATCTCCCTCAGGACCTATGAGCAACAAGTAATCACCTTTAGGTTCAAAAGCCGTAGCGATATATTTCTTCTCTGCATCAACACAATGTGCAAGACCTTTATTGGTTCTCGTTTCAGTTGCTTGTTGCATAAATTTATGGAAAGAAATAGCTGGGTTTACTCGAGGCATATACGCTTTTAAAGACTGTTTCATCGCAGAAATTGCAACTTTCTCTAAACGTTCTACCTTCACTTCTTTCCTTTCGGAATGCTCACAGATTATGGGAGTAAATTCATGCAACCCGACTTCAGTAGCTTTCTCTAAGAACCACTCCAGTCTATCCATATTCTTTGTCGGAGCCACTACCATATGTAAACGATAAGGCAATATCCCGAATTCGGTCTGAACCTTTAATATCTTTAGACTCGTGCGCTTGGGGTGCGCATCCAATATTTCGGTTTCATATAGCCCACCTCTCCCATCAACAAGATGTATGGTATCTCCGACCTGTAGTCGTAATACTCTAACAGCGTGTTTGCTTTCTTCTTCATTCAGTAGAAAAGCGGCATGATGGGGTTCTATATCAGGGGTGTAAAAAAGCTGCATTATACTTATTCATCGTCATCATCATTGGCCGTCTCTACCAAATCCAATTTCACAAACTCGATGTTTTGTTGTGTCTTTTTCATAATGGTAAACACATAACCAAACTCCTCTGTAGATTCGCCGACATCAGGGATTTTCTCAAACACGTGGCTTACCAATCCAGCTATGGTATCATAATCCGAGCTTTCTGGAAGTTCCAAAGGTAGATAACCGTTAGAATCGTGTACAGAAGCACCAGCATCTACCATGTACTCCGTTTCGGAAATACGCTCGACAACAGGTGTTTCCTCGTCATACTCATCCTGTATCTCTCCAACTAGTTCTTCGACAATATCTTCCAAGGTAACCATACCGGAAGTACCGCCAAATTCATCTAGAACAAATGCAATCTGAATGCGCTTTAACTGAAACTCCGTCATCAAATCATTGATTTTCTTTGTCTCAGGAATAAAGTAAGGCTTACGCATTATATTTTTTAAGACTACCTCTTTCCCTTTAACCAACAACGGAAGGATATCTTTGGTGTGTACCACCCCTACTATCTGATCAATATTATCATCATAAATAGGAATACGGGAGTAACCTTCTTCTGTAACCGTATTAATGAACTCTTCGGCAGAATCATCAATCTCCACAGCGATTATCTTGGTACGGGGTACCATAATGTTTTTTACGACACGCTCATTAAAGTCAAAGACATTCTTAATAAGCTCATGTTCTGAAGTATTCAACGCTCCAGACTCCTTTCCTTTTTCTAAAAGGTATTGAAGCTCTTCGGAAGAGTGCGTCGAATCGTGAGGATTGGGGTGTATACCCACCAACCTCAATAAAAAGTTAGCAAATCCGTTAAAAACGTAAATTAAAGGCATTAATACCCAAGAAAAAATACGTAAAGGAATAGCAACCTTCATGGTCGTCGCTACAGGCTTTTGAATCGCAATGGATTTTGGTGCGAGCTCACCCAATACAACATGTAGAAACGTGATAGTACCGAATGCGATTGCAAATCCGGCCCATTTGGCCCACCCTTGCGATACATCTACTTGCAGATACGCAAATAGCTGGGATACGAGCTGTGTCATTACAGCTTCACCCTTCCATCCTAAGCCTAGAGAAGCTAAAGTAATACCTAGCTGCGTAGCAGCTAGGTATTTATCCAAATGCTCTGTAATATTTTTCGCAATTTTAGCGACATTGCTACCCGACTTTGCCTGCAACTCAATCTGAGATGCTCTAACCTTTACTATAGCAAACTCAGCAGCAACAAAAAAACCGTTTGCAAAAACTAAAAAAATTGTCCAAAAAATATCGAGGGCCATCAGGGGTTATTTGTTTCTTATATCTTTGTTGTACAACTCAATACTCTCTAAGATAACATTTTGAGCGTAAGTACGGCCATATAAATTTTCAATTGTTACATTTTTACCTTCTAGGGCTTTGTAATCCTGGAAGAAACGTACAATCTCTTTCATCGTATGCGGAGGTAATTCAGAAAGGTCGTTAATGTGATTAACAGACATATCATTTTTTGCTACAGCAATAATCTTGTCATCTTGTTCACCACCATCGATCATGTGCATTACACCAATAACTTTAGCTTCGATAAGGCTCATAGGAACGACATCCACAGAACAAAGAACCAAAATATCTAATGGATCTTTATCATCACAGTAAGTTTGAGGGATGAAACCGTAGTTTGCAGGATACATCACTGAAGAAAATAAAACTCTATCCAATTTTAGTAAGCCGCTATCCTTATCGATTTCGTATTTCGCTTTCGATCCTTTAGGTATTTCTATAATAGCATTTACGGAATTTGGCAGGTCCTCACCAGGAGAAACTTGGTGCCAAGGGTGTTGTGTACTCATTAATATATTTACTGTTTATTTTGTTTCTTTTTTTCTTTTTGGCCTTTTATCCATCGTTTTAGTAAAGCAATAATTATAGGTAAGAAAGCAATAACAATCATACCGACAATAATATACTCTACATAATTAATGATAGAAGGGAAAAGCTCCCCCAAATAATATCCTGAAAGAGTCAAGACGGACACCCAGATAAATGCGCCTAACACGTTATAGAGCACAAATTTCTTAAAGTCCAACTTAACCACTCCGGCAAATATTGGCGCAAATGTACGAATAATTGGCACAAACCGCCCTATAACTAATGCTGTACCACCATATTTCTGATAAAACTCTTCAGCCATGACAACGTATTTCCGTTTGAAAATCAACGAATCCTTTCGCTTGAAGAGCATGGGCCCCGTTCGATACCCAAACCAATAGCCTGCAAAATTACCCAAGATACCAGCCCCCAAGATACCAAAATACATTGTGGTAATACCTACATCAATCTTATTGAGTGCACAGAATAACCCTGCTAAAAATAAAAGATAATCCCCTGGCAGAAAAAAGCCAAAGAAGAGACCAGTCTCTGCAAATACAATTAAACAAACAATATAGAACCCGCCATGACTTAATAAGTACTCAGCGTCCAATAATTGTTGAAATGACACTAAAAATTCTTGCATATTTCTTTGTTAGGATACGAGTATGGGGTTACAATTACTCGCCATTTGTGATAGAGACCACCGCGTGACGGATTTCATCCGCTATCTTAGTCATTTCCTCAGCAGGTAAAGACAATTTTTCTTTTTCAAAATTCATATCACTTACCTCATTAAGGGGGATAAGATGTATATGAGCATGGGCCACTTCCAAACCGACGACTGCTACTCCGACTTTCCGGCACGGAAACACTTTCTTTATACCTTGGGCTACAATCTTAGCAAAAACCCACATTCCCATATATTCATCATTAATGTCAAATATATAATCCGTTTCTGTCTTTGGGATTACCAATACATGCCCTGGAGTAAGCGGAGAAATATCTAAAAACGCTAAATAATCATTGCTTTCGGCAACCTTATAAGCAGGTATCTCACCAGAAATAATCTTTGAAAATATTGTAGACATTTATCTTTCAAGTTGATTAATGAACAAATATAACAAAACCTTCAACAAGTATTTGCATAAACTACAATGAAAGTTGGCTGCTTCCATTTTTTCTGACATTATGCACACACATACAAAATGACTAAAAAAAGAGAGCCATAGAAACTATGGCTCTCCTGTTGAATTATAAAGTTATGAGAGCGGTTATGGCAATCCGCTCATAACCTATATTAAATATTATCTAGAAATATCCAATATCTCAAGTTCGATTTCACCTGCTGGTACATTCACTTTAGCGATATCTCCAACAGATTTACCTAACAATCCCTGTGCTATAGGAGATTTAACGGATATCTTACCAGCTTTCAAATCAGCTTCGGTCTCCGACACCAATTGATAGGTCATCTCGGCTCCGTTTTTCTTGTTCTTTATCTTAACGATAGAAAGGGCCAACACTTTGGAAAGATCCAATTTAGATTCGTCTATCAATCGTGCACTTGCCAACACATCTTCTAATTTGGCGATTTTGGCTTCATGCAGCCCCTGTGCTTCTTTTGCAGCATCATATTCTGCGTTTTCCGACAAATCCCCCTTATCTCTAGCTTCTGCAATGGCATTAGCTATTTTAGTTCTTCCTTCAGTTTTTAGGTACTGTAGTTCTTCTTTTAACTTCGCTAACCCTTCTTCTGTGTAATAAGTTACTTCCGCCATAATTATTCAATTAACTTAAATAGTAAACACTAAATTCTTATTAAAAAAGAAACAAGACCACTCTTTCTCCATTTTGAAAGAGTGGTCTTGCTCGATATTGACGAAGATAATTAAAACGTTGTAATTATCCAAATCAATAAAACTATTCTTCATCGACAAACTTATACCCTAAACCTCTGACGGTTTGGAGATAGGTCGGTTTGTCTGGATTATTTTCAATTTTTTTACGCAGGCGCACGACGTGCATATCCAAGGTACGTGTATTGACATTAGAACTATATCCCCACACGACCTCCATCAACTCTTCACGTGTGATTTCTCGTCCCATATTCTGTAAGAAATGTAGTAAGATTCGATTTTCTAAAATAGTCAATTCAATCTTTTTACCGTCCCGAACCAAAGAATGTATCTGCGGATGATGCTCCGTATTTCCAAAAATATGAACATCTTTATTGTTGTTTTTAGGAACGAAGAACCGAACTTTATTCTCAATCATCGCTATCAGCACATCCATATTAAAAGGCTTCGTAATATAGTCCGTGATGCCATAGCTGTAGGCGTCTATTTTGTCTACATCTTGAGATTTGGCAGTCATCATAATAATGATGTTTTCAAACCCTTCCTTGCGTACAGCCTGACAGACTTCAATACCTTCTTTGCCTGGAAGCATCCAGTCCAACAATACGATATCTGGTTGAGCTTCTAAAATTAACTGCTCTGCCTCCAATCCATTACCTACTTGGATGACTTTATAATTCTCTGTTTGTAGTCGATGGCTTACCAAAAAACGTAAGTTCTCATCATCTTCTACAACTGCAACCGTAATATCTTTTTCCATAATTTATGCTTTTTTAACTTCTACAGGAAAACTTAGTGTAAAAACCGTACCAACATTCATTTGGCTGTCCACTTTTATATCTCCACCCATAAACGCTGTAATTTCTTTACAGAACGCCAATCCCAAACCAATACTTCCTTGTTGGTTAAACTGGTTCTTGACGCGGTAAAACTTTTTAAAAATACTATTAAATTCTTTCTTATCTATACCAATCCCTTGATCTTTAAATAAAATAACAAAATTCTTTTTATTTTGTTGAACGCGAATATCCAAAACCTTCCTGTCAGGAGCTGAATATTTATAAGCATTATCAATCAGATTTTGAAAAACACTTGTTAACAAAACAGGATCTGCATACATTTCATCTCTAACATCGATTTCATAGTTCAACTCCAAATCAGGGTATTTGAGATGGCTAGCATCAAATATGTGCTGACAGAATTCATTCAGTTCAATATACTCTCCGTGAAACTTGATGGACTTATTTTCTATCTGCGCAAAAGACAATAACTTATTCATTAAAGCATTCAGTTTATCTGCTTCTTGATCCAAAATACGTCCATACATATTCCGCTCAGTATCGGACAGCTTTTCTGCACTTTTTATATTATTGCCAGCAATTTTGATGACACTTACCGGAGTTTTAAATTCATGTGTTAGATTATTGATAAAATCATACTGAAGCTGATACAGCCGACTATTAGTCATCACATTACGATACACAAGATAACCTACCATCAAAAGAATCAAATAAATGACCAAAAGAGCAATCATCACGGGGAAGAACCGTCTATTGATATCTTTTTGTATAAAATCTCGAGAAGCCGCAAACTGGAGTTTATAATCAGACAGGGCACCTGGCAAGGCTAGCTCAGTACTTAGATAAGTTGCAGTCTTTACTACATATTGATCCACTACAGGCTTTATAGTAATCTCTTCATAGAGATTTGGATACTTATTCATGATAGCCATCTTGCGTGGCTCTATCGCAAAGACAAACAAATCTTGCTCATAATCGCTTTTTGGCAAATCTTCAAAACGCATCATGGACTTGTAAGCCATAATATCGGACATCCTTGGGATATTCAAATAGGATATCTTACCAGGTTGTAATGTATAGAAAACCTTATAAATATCGTTGTCCGTAAATTTGGTAGAGTCCGAGACGCGATCCAAAAAACCAGCCAATTTAAGCATCATATTATTAAAGTCTTCGGCATAATTCTTATAGTCATCGGAACTCTGATGCACACCGATAAAACGGTTTTTCGAATCTAATTTAAAGTTATAGGAGTTACGTGAGGATATCCCCAAATTATTAAAGCGCACTCCTTTTCCCAATGTATCTCTGTTGGTGAATACAACGTCGAAAAAGTTCACATTGTCCACAAAGGGATATCGACGAAGTACGGTATTAGAGAACTCTGCCGCCTGTGCAGAATCGATATATCCTTGATAGTAAGATATCTCAGGAACCTTCGTCGTAAAAAACTCGTTAAAGGGCTTTATAAATTCATCGAAAACCTCAACTTTTTTATTGTTGAACTCGGTTTCGACAAAATTCGTTGTCATGGTACGCGCGAAAAAGGCGGAAGTCACGAACAACACCGTGACCAACACCAAAAATGTTATTAAGAGGCCAAAATTCTTTCGATATTGTAAACCAAAGTTTCCCATTAGCTATAGCTGTTCTTTAAGGAACTGTTCAATCATCTGATAATATTCAATAACATTTTCGTCTTTCTTGAACCGACGACCTTCATCTTCTTTAAACACATAACGCACAGGAACATTGTTGTTCTTTACTTTCTGCACAAACTGATTTACATCTGTAAGGCTATTAAACCGATCTCTCCCTCCATGAAACATTAAAATCGGCATCCTCACTTTCTCTGCGTGAAACAATGGTGACGTCGCCTTAAACAATTCATACTCTTTGGTCGGATCTCCAATGATATTATAGTAAAGCTGCAAATAAGGCTGATAGTAAGGCGGTATTTCTTTAAGGTAGGTAAATAAATTGGTATATCCTGACGCCGAAATCGCACACTTGTATAAGGTCGGATTAAAACATGCTGCATAGAGTGCCGAGTACCCACCAAAACCAGTACCCATTATAGCTATTTTATTTTTATCTGCTATACCTTGGTGAATCAGCCAGGCAACCCCATCACTAATATCATTTTGTATTTCTCCGCCCCACTGTTTAAAGCCTGCTGTATAAAAATCTTTTCCATACCCAACAGACCCTCTATAATTCACCTGAAAAACGGCATACCCCCGATTTGCTAAAAACTGCACCTCCGAGTTAAATCCCCACACGTCTCTCCTATTAGGTCCATCGTGAATCAGCACCACGACAGGATATGAGCTTTTTTTCTGCAAAGGATACGTCAAGTATCCCTTGATAGTCTTTCCATCCCTAGAATCGAAACTCACTTCTTCCATCGGCGCAAGACGCTTGCCACTCAAAGAGGGATTAATAACAGATAGCTCGACAATCTTATCCTTCTTCTTGGAATAGTAATAGACTCCCCCTGGATTCACATCGGTATAAGTCTTAAAAAGTACAGTATTGAAAGCACTGTCCATATCAAGGATATCGATATTATAACCTTCAAATTTATCGGTTATTTTTGAATATATCTTTTTAAAATCCTTGTTCAGAACACGTGTTTCCTTTTTATTCAAGAGTGTTGTTGTATAGACCATCTCCTGTCGGGCAAACGAATAGCCTTCCCTATTCATATCTACATGCTTGTTTTCTGCAATTACCGTTTCTTTTCCGGTACGTAGATCCAGCTTAACTACAGCCAACTTATCTCTCCCGACATTGGACATGGCAAACACAACTCCATGTTCTCCACTTACTGGACCAAGCGGAAGCACAGTTGTTGCAAAATCAGTCTCTACAACTTTTTGATAAACGTCTCCTTCTTGCTCGCGATATAACAGTTGGTCTTCAACACTATCGCTTGTCAACACTAGTCTTACCTTTCCATCTGAAGACGCGTACCACGAGCTGATATTTCCGGGATTTTGTTCAACCAATTTAGGCCCCGACCCATCTAGAGGAATACGATAGAGATCAAATACGGAAGAATCTCTTATATTCATCTCAGCTAGGAGAGCACCATCCTTAGACCGCAACGGATTCAACCAGCTTAGCTCATGCTTTGCAGGAGCAAATAAAGGCTGAGCCACCTCGTGATGAATATCTATGGTAAAAAGGCGTAAGCTATCTTGATGGGACTGTGTGTTGGAAAAAACAATACTATCGTTACCTATCCAAAAGAAATATTGGACGTTCATGTTATCTTGATAAGTCAACTGTTTCGAAGAATCAGGTTCTTCAATATCTAAGACAAAAATATTGCGGCAATGATCTTCCAGTCCTAGGTAAGCGATATGCCTTCCGCTTGGTGACACCTTAAAATTAAAACGATCGGGTTTGCCAAAAAAGTCCTGTACCGGAATATATTCCGCCTTCCGAGGGCCATTACACCCAACCAAAACAGAGGCTACAAAAAGAAAACCAAAGACTGTTACTAAAAATCTCATCCAACTATTTCACGTTCTCTCAAATATTATAATTTTCTTACACTTAACCTATATTGCAACTTTTTTTTTACAGGTAGGAAAATTACATTTCGTACATTTGCGATATGTATCTATACAATATTTCTATAATCATCGAAGAAAGTCAACACCATGAACTTTTACCATGGATCCAACAATCTTGGGTACCAGCTCTACCAAGAGAAATCAAACTCTTAAAAATGCTCAACTCTCCACATGAAGGACACACTTATTGTGTTCAATTAATCGTTACTGATGAAAATCAAATCCACGAGTTTCAAAAAGAGCATTTACTTCTACTTCAGAATCACATTGCACAACACCATAACGAAAAAGCATTCCTTTTCGATAGTATAATGCAATATCTATAAAATAAAGTGTAAACGATAACTACGTATTACGACGTGTGATGCGATAAGAGAGCTTGTTTTGGGGATTTTGTGCGATATTTTTTATACCATAAAATCCCTATACCTGCTCCAATCAAGAAAGGTGCCCCTAATAAAAAAAGTATCCCATTATTCAAGCCCTTACCTTGGTTGTTTCCGTGTTGTGTACTATTCTCCGCATTTAGCGAGCACATAGCACATTGTGATACTACCGCTGTCGGCTTCACAAAAACCATCCCTAGCAATAGCATTCCAGAAATAAGTGTATAGCGAACTGCTTTCATTTCACAAAGTTAAAGAATTAAGACGGATATATCCTAATTAAACTACTTACGTAATAGTGTGTTAAATTTTTCCCAGAAACCATCCTCTGGCACGGAAGCTTCGATACACATCGCCTCCTCGGTCACTGGATGCTTAAAAGACAAAGACCTAGAGTGCAAACATATGGTGCGACGTGTAGATCCCCGAGGGTAACCGTATTTGTTGTCCCCGACAATAGGACAGCCCATATAGGCAAGCTGGCATCTTATCTGGTGTGTACGCCCTGTAAGCGGGTTGATTTTTAATAAATAAAATCCATCCAACTGCCCCAGCACCTCATAATCCAACTCAGCATAGCTCCCATTCTTAACCTCCCGGTCATACGCTTTGGTCACCATCTTTTTGCGGTCTCTCAAAAGCCAATTGGTCAACTTACCTTTGAGTGCCGGCGGTCGCTCTTTGACCACTGCAAGGTAAGTCTTCTCTACTGCTCTATCGTGAAACAACCTATTCATCCGGTCTAAGCCCTTACTCGTCTTAGCCATCAAAATCATACCACTAACGGGTCTATCTAAACGATGAATAACACCAACGAAAGCACGATTAGGTTTATTATATTTCTTTGCAAGGTATTCGGACAGCATTTCCTCCAGAGATTTATCTCCTGAAGGGTCTACCTGCACAATATCTCCCCCACGTTTGTTTATCGCAATCAGATGATTGTCTTCGTAGATAACATCGCTATCTGTAATTACTCCCATATTAATATGCTCTCTTCCGCTTAAACTCTATTTTGAAACTGCATCTTTCGACTCTTTCTCAGCTTCTTTTGCTTTCTTCTTAAAGTACCCACGCAATAGGAAATTACTTTGTAATGCTTCCATATTGACATCAAGTTTCTCTGTACTAGTGTTTAAGTTTTTGAGGATTTGTCGTATTTCATTTGCCGCTTCAGCGTCATTTGTAAGTACGCCTAATGCATTATCCTTATCATTCAACCGTGCAGAAGTCTTGTTCAAGTTTTCCATCAGTGCATTTGCGGTCTGTGTAACTCCCTGCAGCTGCGCAGCAGACTCTCTCAAGCTCGCAAACACCTCCGTATCTGTTGTCAAATCGTGAATAAGCCCTTGATTATTATTTAATTTACCAGTAAGTGTTACCAGATTATTAACTGCTTTATTGGCATCTGTCATCACACTATTTAAAGAAACGACAGATGACTTAAGGTTTGTCGCTATTGCATCGTCTGTCATCAGCGCCCCTATTGTACCTTTTCCGTCAACCAACTGTTGTGACAGCTTTGCAAAGTTTTGAGTGATCACAGTTAGGTTTGCACCATTCTCCTGTAAAAGTCCAATCATCTGATCCATACCACCACTAGCTCCAGACTTGATAACATCTCCATCCTGGATTTCGGGGTTAGCAGCTGTACCTCCTACCAAACTGATAATAGCATTACCGATCAGACCATCTGAACCTAGGGTAGCTACCACGTCTTTACGGATAAACTGGCTATCTTTCTCCTGTATGCTCATGACTACACGGACATTCTCTACATCCTCGAAAGCGATTTCTTTGATAATACCGACCTTAACCCCGGAAAACCAAACGTTATTACCTACTTTCAATCCTTTTACATCATGAAAGTAAGTCTTCACGATAAGATTTTTACTAAACTTATTTTGTTGGGTACCTAATACCAAGATACCTGCGACCAAAATCACTAGACCTATTAATGCAAAAAGCCCTACAATTATCGATCGTTTATTTTCTGCTGCGCTCATTATTAATCTATTATACTATAAAATTATAATCATAAAATGGTTTTACCCGAGTATCATCTGTATCGAAGATTTCCTCAAAGGTTCCCTGTCTTTCAAACTTACCGTCCAACAACATCACCATCCTGTCCCCGACCATTTTGGCACAAGCCAAATCGTGGGTAATAATAATGGATGAAGTTTTGTACCGCTCCTGAACCTCATTGATGAGGCCATTGATGTCTAAACAGGTGATCGGATCCAATCCTGCTGTCGGCTCGTCGTACAACATGATATCCGGACGTAATATCAATGTACGTGCTATACCAATACGCTTCTTTTGTCCACCTGACAACTCTGACGGCATCTGATTTAACGCCTGAAGTAGACCTACGCCATCCAGTACATCTTCCACTTCACGGTCTATCTCTGCTCTTGTCAGATTTCTTTTATTACGCACCAAAGGGAACTCTAGATTTTCCCTTACGGTCATACTGTCATATAATGCCGAGTTCTGAAAAGAGAATCCTATCCGTAATCGCAATTGCATCAATTCTTTTTCGGTCAGATCATTCACACGCTGTCCTAAAACAGTAATATCACCAGTATCTGGCTTTAACAATCCCGATATCAGCTTAATAAGCACCGATTTCCCTGTACCGGATCTTCCCAAAACAACTAAGTTCTCTCCATTGTATAACTTCAGATCCACATTCCGCAATACGTGCATATCCCCAAAAGACTTACTTACATTATCCACGTGGATCACACAGTCTTCATAGTTAATTACGTTTCCTACCTTTGCCATCTTTTAAGAAATTAAAGATAATACCTGAACTATAAGCAACTCTTCAATGAATACCGTAAACATGGAGGCTACGACTGCGCTATTGGCTGCCTTCCCGACCCCTTCAGTTCCTTTAGAAGAGTAATAACCGACGTAACAGCTTGCAAACCCTATGGTAAATCCAAATACAACAGCACGCAGTGTCATGGCGAATATGTCTACAAAACCGATTTTGTCAAATACTTGGGTAAAGAAACTCAATAAACTCAATTGATCATTACCGATAATACTTAAATACCCACCGAACAGACCAATCCCTGCAATATAAAAACACAGAATAGGAATCATAATTGTGGTCGCAATAATACGGCTGACCACTAAAAATTTGAACGGGTTGGTTCCCGAAACCTCCATCGCATCAATCTGTTCAGTAACATTCATCGAGCTCAGTTCGGCTCCAATCTGTGATCCGACTTTTCCAGATGCAATCAAAGCGGTAACTAAAGGTGCTAATGCACGAACTATAGCGATAGAAATCAATGCTGGCAACCAAGAGGTGGCACCAAAATCTTCTAGTGAAGGCCTAGACTGCTTGGTAAAAACAAATCCTACGATAAATCCGGTCAACCCGATAAGAGGAAAAGATTTCCAACCTATTTCGTAACACTGCCGAACAATCTCCTTAAACTCATACGGTGGACTTACTGCCTCGCGCAGTACTCGCATCAAAAAGCGATGTAACCGTGCAAACTCGAGGAGCAGATTATTAAATTTCCTTCCCATTTATCTTTTTAGAAGTGAATAAAAACAACTATGTATTCATCAAAAAACTGGCCAAAGGTACACAATTTTAACTTTTATTGAGGTCACAAAATAGGTGAACCTTAAATTGTAGCTATAAAACTACCATTTTTTTTTATTTTAAGTTTACTCGTAATATCACGATTAAACCTTCTCCACCATTAGAGCGTCCTACCAACAAAGAAGAATATAGAATAATAAAGTTTTAAGAAAGCAAAGCGTATGAAAAGGGGGATAACAGTATTAATCGTAACATTGGTTTGTATTTTCACAAATCTTTTACAGCCATCTACAGCACAGGCCCAGTATTATGGAGGAATATCCCTAGACGTCTTTTACGACGAGCTTTCTCCTTATGGTTATTGGGAAAACGATCCAACCTACGGGGAAATATGGTACCCTCGAGTCAATCGGGATTTCAGACCTTATGGCACAAATGGCTATTGGGCAATGACGGAATATGGCAACACTTGGGTTTCGGGCTATTCTTGGGGATGGGCGCCATTCCACTATGGCCGCTGGGTACACAATAGTTATAGAGGATGGGCTTGGATACCTGGTTATGAATGGGGACCGGCATGGGTCGATTGGCGCTCTGGTAATGGTTATTACGGATGGGCACCTATGGCTCCCCGTATCGGTGTGCACGTATCGATAGGGTTACCGATAGATGTATGGATATTTGCACCGGTAAGACATATCCATTCTAGAAACGTGTATAGGTATAGTTATTATGACCGTCCTGCCATATACAATAACACAACGATTATCAATAACACGTACATCGTAAATAACAACCACTACTATGGTGGCCCTTCTCGTAGAGATATGGAACGTACCAGTGGCCGTAGAGTAGAAGTACGCGAGTTCAGAGAATCATCAAGACCAGGGGCTGCAACAACAAGCCGCAACTCTGTCTCAATGTATCGTCCTGAGAATAGAGGAACGAGCTCTCGAAGAGATACCGAATCGACACGTACAGACCGCAGCAACTCGAGAGGCGAAAGTAATTCGAGCAGAACCGACCGTAACACAACGAACTCCACAGGAAGCCGTCGTTCGGAAGCGGGCTCGTCTAGAACTGAAAATAGTAGAGGTGAAACAAGTATCGATAGAAATGGAAACTCCAGCATGCGCGGTGGTGGCACCACAAGCAGGGAACAACAATCTTCAAGAGGAACGGAAAGAGGAACAGAACGCCAGTCGCAATCTGAAAACCAGAATAGTTCGCGCCGGGGAACATCGAGAGAGCAACAGCCTGTAAGGGGGACCGACAGTAACACACAGCGTCAACCACAACAGGAACAAAACAATCGCTCGAGGGAAGTGCAACGCAACAATGAAGGGAGTTCTTCGCGTACACAGCGTGGAACTGAAACGAGCCGTGGATCGTCCGAGAGTCGCAGACAGTCTCCTGCTCAGCCTCAAACAGAGCAGAGGAACCGTCAACCGGAAGGACGTACACAACAACGTAGGGAATCGCAGCCTGTGTTTCAAGCCTCAAACAGAGAAAGCTCAACAGGCACTTCCTCCCGATCCTCGGGCAACCGCTCTGAACAAGCTCAGTCCAGTAGACGTGGCGGTAGCAGTAGTGAAGCAGGAGAGAGAAGCAGACGCTAGTCTTGGTTTAAATAAAAAAACAGCTATTAAATTGAAACAAATATCGAGCGAGCAGAAGGAATTCTGCTCGCTCTTTTCGTAAAAAGGATTCAATGACTATTGAAATACGAAGCTCTGCTAAATTATTTTTGGTATTTTCGTTCACGCTTAGTATTCTCTACCTTGGTTCTTGACCGCTGTAGACAATGCGACAATCAAAAAAAAGACAGACTCTGATATGGCAAGACTTGAATCTCTCCTAGACAACGACTTTTACAAGTTTACAATGCAGTATGCTGTTGTCAAACTCTTTCCAAAAGCGAAAGCTAAGTATCAATTCATCAATAGAGGTAAACACGTTTTCCCTGAGGGATTCGCCGAAAAGCTCACAGAAGCAGTCAGCGCAATGGCCACGCTTAAACTCAGTAATAGCGAAAAACAGTTCTTCGCCGAAACATGCCCTTACATCGACCCCACCTATTTTGATTTCCTCCAAGGGTATCGCTACAACCCTGAAGAAGTCCGTATTACACAGCACGCCGGAGAATTGTCCGTCAAAATAGAGGGATTCTGGTACCGTACAATCCTATGGGAAGTACCCATCATGTCATTAATCTGTGAACTGTATTATGAAATGAGTGATGCAAAAAGAGTAGATGACCAACAGGTGATGGATATTGTAGACCGAAAAATGGATAAATACGACAAGTTGAAAATCACCATTGCGGACTTTGGTACGCGCCGTAGACACTCCTATGCAGTACATGACCTGGTTATCAGAACACTGAAAGCCCACCCCTCAAAGACCTTTATAGGAACCAGCAATGTACATCTAGCTATGAAATATGGGACAAAGCCAATTGGGACACATGCCCACGAATGGTTCATGTTTCACGCGGCAAAATATGGGTATAAAATGGCTAATCTATTGGGGCTGGAAAACTGGTCGGATGTATATCGGGGCGACTTAGGGATCGCTCTTTCGGACACCTATACCACTGAAGCATTTTTCAGGCAATTTGACAAAAAGCTCACTAAGCTATTTGACGGTGTACGCCACGACAGTGGGGATGCAATTGAGTTTGCAAAAAAGACCATTAAACACTATGAATCGAAAGGGATTGACCCTTTATCAAAAACCATCATCTTCTCCGATGGACTTGACTATGATAAGGTGGAGAAAATCACCAACTACTGTAATGGTAAAATCGGTTATTCATTTGGTATCGGCACAGACTTCACCAACGATGTCGGTTTAGAACGCATGAATATTGTATTAAAAATGACCGAAAGCCTTCCTGAGGATGGGGAATGGACACCTGTAATAAAACTTTCTGACGAACCTTTAAAACATACCGGAGACCAGGCCGAAATTGAAATGGCGATACGGTACCTACAACTTGATGAACATGCATAGAGATATTTATGGTGAAGCACTAAACCAGTTCCATCGAAACGGAGAACTAAGCCAGCCTTTATTATTACACAGCACCTATGGCGACATTGAAGAAATGCCTGTTGAAGTCTTTTTCCGTACAGAAGAGGACTTTCCTGAGCTGGAGTTGATTGCATTGTCATTATGTGATGGTACGGTATTGGATGTGGGGGCCGGAGTTGGCTCGCATGCATTGTACCTACAAGAAAAAGGATTTGAAACTACTGCCTTAGAAATATCTGCGCCGGCTTGCAACATCATGCGAGAGCGGGGCGTTTTAAACATTGTCCAACATAGCTTTTGGGACTACTCCGAAGGAACGTATGACACATTGTTGTTCTTAATGAATGGTATCGGACTGGCCGGGGATCTGGACGGTTTTCGTCGATTACTGCATCACGCCAAAACACTATTGACCGACCGGGGTCAGTTATTATTCGACAGTTCGGACATTTCATACCTCTACGAAGAATACCGTATCAAAAGACCTGACTATTACTTTGGAGAGATTGGCTATCAATACGAATTTCAGGGCCATAAAGGAGCCCCGTTCAAATGGCTCTATATGGATCAAGCCACATTAATACGTATCGCTCACGAAGAAAACTGGGTCGTGCAGGTTCTTTATGAAGATGAAAACGATCAGTATTTAGTTCGAATGGAACCTAGAAAATAGTTAAAGCAAATTGTATTTGAGCAATTTTCGGATTGCATGCCCGATTTTTAAAATTGAAATTTGTGTATGAATGAGAAAGAAAGACATTGGAATTACGAGCGTATAGCACAGGCAATAGTTTATATCAAAGACAATTTTGATCGGCAACCTAGCCTGGAAGATATCGCTGCGCACATCCATTTAAGTCCATTTCATTGCCAAAGGCTATTTCACGAATGGGCAGGTACTACACCTAAAAAATTTCTGCAGTACATCAGTCTGAGTCATGCAAAATCATTACTTCAGAAATCGGAATCGATTTCTGAAACGACGTTTAAAACCGGACTCAGCAGCAGCAGTCGTCTACACGAACTTTTTGTCAAACTAGAAGGAATGACTCCCCACGAATACCGTAACAAAGGTGAGGGGCTAGTCATAACATATGACTATGCTGACACCTCTTTTGGAGAAATCATTATTGCAGCAACAGAAAAAGGGATTTGCCACATTGCATTCGTCACTGATCGAGATAGTGGGGTAAAAAGTTTAATAGATCTATTCCCACATGCGTCTTTTAAGGAGTCCGCCTCCCCTTTTCATCAACAAGTACGTGACTTTATGAATGGTGAGAAGGATGCTAAAGACCCCATAAAACTACATGTCAAAGGAACGGCCTTCCAGCTGAAAGTATGGGAAGCTTTACTTCAGATTCCTTTGGGAGAGCTAGAGACCTATGGACGGATTGCAGAACACATCGGCAACCCAAAAGCTTCAAGAGCTGTGGGGACAGCAATTGGCAGCAACCCAATTGCCTATCTAATCCCCTGCCACCGGGTGATACAGGCTTCTGGGGTAATCGGGGGATATATGTGGGGGCCTACACGAAAAACGGCTATAATAGGCTGGGAAAATGCACAAGTAACCCCATAAATCCGTTGTCCATGAAATTATTCTCTCTTGATGATCCGGATAAGAACTGGCTGCCCTATGACGGTACTGTCAATTATCATGGTGTCATACTGCCCAATGCGAACCGGTACTTTGAGTTACTGCGTGAGCAGATTGCGTGGAGACATGATGAAGCGATTATTTTCGGAAAACATATATTCACCAAACGAATGGTCGCCTGGTATGGAGATCTACCATTTGAATACAGCTACTCTGGCATCCAAAAAACAGCCCTACCGTGGATTGACTGCTTATTGGAGCTAAAGGAAATGGTCCAAAAGCATTCCGGAGAAACCTTCAACTCTTGTCTCTTGAATCTTTACAACGACGGTGCCGAAGGTATGGCCTGGCATAGTGATGGCGAAAAGGACTTGAAAAAAAACGGAGCTATTGCTTCCTTAACGTTGGGCGCAGAGCGAAAATTCTGTTTTAAGCACAAAGTAAGCAAGGAAAAAATAGACATTGTATTGGAACATGGATCATTATTGATGATGAAGGGTACGACACAAACCCATTGGCTGCACCGGCTTCCTCCGACAAAGAGCGCTATACAGCCCCGAATAAATCTAACTTTTAGAACCATTGAGCGGTAAATACTTTTAGTTTTCGTAACTTCCATGCGTTAAGATTTCCATCATGCGCATTTTTATATTTTTCTATTTTACAATTATGAGTATTTCGATTGGTATGGCACAGCAGATTGACAGTACCTACCTCGTCCTATTGCTTCAGAAAAATCCAGAGCTATTTGGACAGATACTAAAGCATCCAACGCACCATGAAGTTCAAATACTCTACACGCAAATTGACAGAGATAAAAACAATATTCCTCATTTCAAATCGTTTGGCTACCGACTGGATCCGACCTGGTACTTTTACCCTGCGAGCACTGTCAAATTACCAACTGCTATCTTTGCTTTAGAAAAGATAAACGAGCTCAAGATCGATGGGCTCGACAAGAACACCCCCTTGAGAATAGACTCTGCTTATGAAAGGCAGACTTCGGTAAGGACTGATTCTTCATCAGAGAATTCACTACCGAGTATTGCCCATTATATTAAAAAGGTTCTGCTCACCTCGGACAACGACGGACATAACCGACTTTTTGAATTTGTGGGCAGAGCCGAAATAAATGATAAACTTAAAAAACACGGCAGCAAATACAGTCGTATTGTAAATAGGCTAGCTATCGGAGACAAAGGTATCTGGGCTAAACACACTAATCCGTTCACCTTTTACAAGGATGATCAAATCATCTACAAACAAGATGCTCAATATGACCCTAGGGATTATGAGATGCCTTGGCTTAAAAACACAGTACAAGGAATCGCTTATATGAACGCAGCAGATGAACTCGTCCATGAACCCTGGTCTTTCGAGGGACTGAATGTATATGCTTTAGCGGACCAGCAATTAATGTTGAAAAAACTGCTTTTCCCGGAGGCTTTTCCCGTGAAACAACGTTTTAATCTAACAGAAGACGATTACCGTTTCATCTATTATTATATGTCGAGGAGCCCTCAGGAGGTAACTTATCCGAAATATGACGCCAACGAATTTTGGCCTACTTATAGTAAATTCGTATACTTTGGGCGAGACAAATCGATAAGTTCTTTTCAAAATATCCGAAGTTTTAATAAATATGGGGACTCCTATGGCTATAATATCGACAATGCATACATAGTCGATTTCGAGAAAGGAGTTGAGTTTTTGGTTTCCGTCGTTGTTCAATCCAATCAGAATGGCATTTACAATGATGGAATCTATGAATACGAAACAGTTACGTATCCTTTCCTAAAGAATCTCGGAGAAGTATTATATCAGGAAGAATTAAAAAGGCCAAAACTTATTAAGCCTGACCTGAAACGTTTTTCGTTTTAATATTAACCTTTCATAAAACAAGGAGTCCAAAAATGGACTCCTTGTTTATTATTTCAATGCGGTTTCTATCAATTCGCCATAAAAATCGCTTTCCTTCATCCCATAAGCTCTTACCTGCTGCGGTATAAAACTTTGTGCCGTTTGTCCAGGAATCGTATTGATTTCAATAAAATAGAACTTGTCCGTATCATGTTCTAAGAAGAAATCGACACGAACCATACCTTTACAATCCAATCGAACATAAATCTCTCTGATAATCCGAGCTGCACGACCACGCTGCTCTTCATTCAAATCGGCTGGTGTTATCTCTTCCGTCAACCCCGGAATATACTTGGCCTCAAAATCAAAAAATTCCCTTGTGGTACGCACTTCTGTAGCAGGTAGCACCACAAGTTCGCCCTTCGTATTTCTAAATATACCCTGCGAAAACTCTCTTCCTTGAACAAACTCTTCCACTAGTACCTGTTTACCTGTATTCTCTGCATCAAAGGCTTTGTCCAGCGCCTCCTGTAACTGTCCAGCCTCTTTAACCTTGGTCATACCGATACTGGATCCTCCCGCGTTGGGTTTAACAAAATAAGGTAATCCTAACTTCTCTTCGACGAGACGGACACCTTCTTTGCGGTGGTTTTCAAACAGCAATACCGACTTAGCAACATTAATCTCGGGGATATCCGCCAAAATGGATTTGGTATAACCTTTATTCATCGTCAGTGCAGAAGTCAATGCGCCACATGAGGTGTAAGGCAAGCCAATCATATCAAAGTACCCTTGTAAACGTCCATCCTCCCCTGGCGTACCGTGCAAAATAATTAAAGCAACATCGAAAAGGATCTTATTGCCGCTGATGTGCAAGGAGAAATCACCTTTATCAACAGGTACTTTTTCCCCTTCGCCCTCACTTCCATACCACCCCTCATTGGTGATATCGATGATATAGACATCATACTTACTTTTATCCAATTGACTATAGACAAAAGCCGAACTTTTATAAGACACCTCGGCTTCACCCGTAAATCCACCGGTAATTAACGCTACTTTTGTTTTCATTTAGAATCTAATTATTTATGAGCAAGGTCTGCTAAGACATGAATGCTTATCATGTATCTCCCTTAACAAGGGACATTAGCTAGTTTAACTCCCACAAACCTAAAAAAAATGTACATCATTCACTAATCCATATCTAATAAAAAAACAGGGAATAATTCTTTTTATGGGTGATAGAATCTAATGAGACTAATAATCCAAAATGCCTTTCTCTCCCATTTCATCCCAATACTTGACCGATTAACCGAAATATAATTTGCGATACGGGGAAAAACGAATATTTTTGCTTAGGAAAACTACAATGTTAAAAAAGATTCTACGTTGTAGTAGAACACAAGGATTTATATAAATTACACTTCATGTCCAAACTATTGCTCTATCTACGAACCGATGTGTTCAGAAAAAATCTGATTTATGCGCTAATTACTCTTTTCATTTTATTTCTCATCGTATACTTCGGTCTTAAAATATACACAAAGCATGGTGATGCCCAAGAAGTACCTGTATTAAAAGGACTCACCATATCGGAAGCTAAGCAGATACTTGACAAAGCAGGATTAGAATACAAGATAGACTCTGTATACCAAATGGATGCCAAACCAGGCTTGGTTATAGAACAGGACCCCGAAGCATCTGCCTTAGTGAAGGGCGGTAGAACTATCTATCTAACTATTATCACTCAGGTAGCACCAGAGATTGCACTACCTGATGTTATCGAAAAGAACTTTATCGAAGCATCTGCAATTCTAAAAAATCATAATTTAAAAATTGGAGACACGATATATGTTAATGACATAGCACGAGATGTTGTTTTGGATATTCAATTTGGTGGTCAAAAAATAAAACCAGGAAGAATGATTTCTAAAGGCTCTTCCATTACGGTGGTATTGGGTAATGGAAAGGGCGCAAACGAAGTAGAGGTCCCTATGCTATTGAACCTTACACTATCTGAAGCTAAGTTTGCTTTACAAGGTCTAGGCTTACATATTGGAACTATTTCGGGTGCTATCAGCGATTCGACGACAGCTCGTATCATTGCTCAATCCCCTGATTCTACTTCGCGATTCATCAGTATTGGCACACCAATCAACTTGACACTATCTAACGACTAAACATGACAGCAAAGAAAGCTTTCCCAACTTGGTTAAAAGGAATTTTAATCGCGGTTCTAATCATCGGTGCTTTTATCGGATGGAAGGCATACCAGATTTTCTGGGGGCCATCGGTTACAGACGCTAAGGAATACCTTTATGTACATACGAATGACTCCTATGAAAGTGTACTACGCCGTATCAAACAGGAGAATCTTGTAAAAGACCCCGAGCACTTCAATATCGTGGCAAAGGCCATGGACTTTCCAGAAAGTGTTAAAGCGGGGCGCTACAAGCTGACACCGGGCATGAGTAATCGAAAATTGATAGGCAACCTGAGAGCCGGCCTACAAGACCCTGTAAAATTGCGTTTCGCCAATATCCGTCTAAAAGAAAATCTGGCAGGTCTATTGGGCAAAAGCTTCGAAGCAGATTCTGCGCAGTTTAGTGCGATCTTAAACAATGAAGCTGTTGCTGAGCAGTATGGCTTTACAAAAGATAATTTCTTTGCGATGTTTATACCCAACACGTACAATATCTATTGGAATACATCGCCAGATAAAGTGATCGAACGACTGAACGAAGAGTATAAAAAATTCTGGACTGATGAAAGAAAGGGAAAAGCAGAGAAACAAAATCTCACGCCTATAGAAGTCTCTATCTTAGCTTCTATTGTACGGGGGGAAGCATTACATAACGACGAGATGCCACAGATAGCAGGATTATACCTGAATAGGCTGAAAAAAGGAATGCTTTTACAGGCTGACCCTACTGTTATTTTTGCAAATAATGACTTCACTATCCGTCGTGTATTGAACAAGCACCTCACTATCGACAATCCCTATAATACATATCGCTACAAGGGACTGCCTCCGGGACCTATCACCATGGCTCCTATTGTCGCTATTGATGCTGTTCTAAACCCAGCGCAACATGACTATATCTACATGTGTGCGAAAGAGGACTTCTCCGGATACCATGCTTTTGCCACAACGGTGACAGAACATTTGGTAAATGCACAGAAGTTCCAAAAAGCATTGGATGACAGAAACATCAAGAAATAGAGTTAGAAAGTTAGAGGTAAAATCGTAAAAAGGTTAAAGCGGGAAACCGCTAAAAATCTCAATACGCAATACTCGGTACGCAATACTAAAAATGTTTATATACGAACACCAACTACGGATAAGATATGCGGAGACAGACCAAATGGGCTATGTCTATTATGGTAACTATGCGGCCTTCTATGAAGTAGCACGTACGGAGATGCTCCGTCAAACAGGCATCTCCTACAAACAACTTGAGGACATGGGGGTCATGATGCCCGTACTTGAGATGCACACGAAATATTTACAGCCTGCCAAATATGACGAGCTCATCACAATAAAGACGACAATTCGTGAAAAGCCCAATGTCCGCATCAATTTCGAGTATGAAATCTGCAATGAACAGGGAACCCTGCTCAATACAGGCAACACCCAATTGGTATTTGTGGATATGAAAAAAAATAGGCCCTGTCGTGCTCCAGAAATTTTTATGGAGAAGATAGCACCCTATTTTATATAGCAAAGGTCCTAAATGAAAAAGCTGCACGACAGTCTCCTCCATCTAAGACCTTACGACAGATTTATCGAATGGTCCAAGACTGCCGTTCTCCCGGGCTTTAATAACCTTCCACTGTATACTGTAGCTGTATTCTTCTTTGAGGAAATCAAAAGAGAAGCGATACTCAACAAAGCATCCTCTCTTGCATACAACTTTATGCTGGCAATATTCCCGGGTATTATCTTTCTATTTACGCTTATTCCTTATATTCCCATTAACAATTTTCAAGAGGGACTGATGGACTTTTTAGCTATCGTAATTCCATCAGAAGCATTTATAGCAATAGAGTCGACCCTAGAAGATATTATAAAAAATCAAAATGGTGGACTGATGTCTTTCGGTTTTTTGTTAGCCACGTTTTTCTCGACCAACGGAATGACGAATTTAATGATGGCATTCAATAAATCCTCATTGACCCGAGAAAAGCGTAGCTGGGGACAAAGACGTCTTATCGCACTAGGTCTATCATTTGCTATTATTACAGCTCTGACTATAGGGATAACAGTGTTTACTGGAGCAGGCATGATTATTACGTACCTCAAAAACCAAATCAGCTATGATATGTCCTGGTTTTGGACGTTTATTATAAAGGCTGCTCGATGGATTATTTTATTCGCCATTTACTTCAGTACTGTCAGCATGCTTTACAAATTCGCGCCATCAACCTCCAAACGGTGGAAGCTTTTTAGTCCTGGCGCTACATTGGCCACGATATTAGCAATTCTTACTTTTTCTGGTTTCGTATACTATATCAATAATTTCAATGCCTACAACAAGCTCTATGGCTCTATCGGAACAATCATTGTGATTATGATTTGGATGTATCTCAATTCGCTTATCCTATTGATAGGGTTTGAATTGAATGCCAGTATTACCCTATCCAAACAGAGCATTAAGATTGTCAAACCTAAAGTATACAACTCCTTTAAACAACCTTTAAATTAGTTGAACCCTCTTTATGTTGGGGGCAAGTATCCTCAAAAAGTTTTTTTTCACATAAAATATTGTAAATAAAAGTTTTTCGTATCTTTGCACTTCCTACAATGTAGGGAAAAGGAGATAATTAATTAATGGCAAAAAAACAAGAAGCAGAAAAAGAG
>JBEBQJ010000012.1:0-50294 GCA_040395455.1 Sphingobacterium yanglingense
ATAACTCGATAACTCGATAACTCGATAACTCGATAACTCGATAACTCGATAACTCGATAACTCAAAATGCAAAATAAAACTGTTCAATTCACCGACTGGGGATTGGTAGATTACCAAGAAGCATGGGATAGGCAAGAGAAAATCTTCGCGGAGACACTAGTCATTAAGCATGATAATCGGGTCAATGACACCAAAATACCGACCCCCAATCACCTTATTTTCACAGAGCACCCTCACGTGTATACGCTTGGGAAAAGTGGACATGCCGAATACCTCCTTTTGGATGAAGAAGGGCTTAAAGAAAAGGATGCTCGCTTCTACAAAATCAACCGTGGGGGGGATATCACCTATCATGGCCCCGGGCAGATTGTGGGTTACCCCATATTAGACCTAGACAATTTCTTTACAGACATACATCTGTACTTGCGGACGCTTGAAGAAGCGATTATATTGACACTGGCCGATTACGGAATAACAGCGGGACGCTACGATGGTTTTACCGGCGTATGGCTCGACGCGGACAGTGACAAGGCCAGAAAAATATGTGCCATGGGTGTACGCGCTTCGAGATGGGTTACAATGCATGGCTTTGCTTTCAATGTCAATGCCGACCTAACGTATTTTGGCAACATCATCCCTTGTGGTATTGACGACAAAGACGTCACCTCTATGGAGCGCGAACTAGGCTATAAGCTCAATATGGACGAGGTCAAGGACAAATTAAAGAAACATATTGCCAGCCTGTTCCATATGGAACTCCAAAATTAGCAACAACAAACAAAAGGCACCCGTAACGGTGCCTTTCACGTTGAATATATTGATTTTTAATTGCTAGACAACCGTATAGATACACTAATCAGGTATCACCTCTATTCCGAAGCCATAATCCGTCAGTACTTGCGTATTCACCAGCGTATTACTATTGAGGTCAAACTCATAATAGCTCGTTTCCACTGTTGGATTGCTCTGGCTCATGCTCGTAAGGTAATACGTCTTATCACATTCGCGATAGGTCGCTGAATAGAATTCTGTATTAATCGCTGCGTTGATTGCCAACAAGATGGTATGGGTTCCCGTATTAGGATTTATTTTTACCAACGAAAATCCGTTGGCATCCCTCTTTATAGCAATCAGACCAAGGCTCTGCGAATATTTCACGCCATAGAAAGCCACCCAGTCGTTAGCCTGAGAAAATGATGGATATAAATCCATATGACTCGCTGTATTCGTAGCTGTATTGACCGTAATCAAATTAGTTCCGGATAAGAAATAAAGCTTGTCAACACCATTGCTCGTTGACGACATACTCTCATTTGCAAAGAAGCTTCGGTTGTCAAAAGTCCTTTCAGCGGCTGGTATAGGCAAGATGGCACCCGTCGTACCATTCTGCATATTGAAACTTCTGACCATATAATGCTCGCCTACCCCCAATGAGGCATTGCTCTGATCCACAGCTATCACATACGCATTTCCATTATTGAGCACTGGTGCTGCAAAGTCGGTTTGCACCGCGTAGGCTTGTCCTACTCCAGTATTCACATCAAATTTAAGATAGGCTTCCGCACGTGATATCAACATACCATGTGTTCCTGTAGCTTTATCGTAAAAAGAACTATTAGTTGGAAGTTGGAAGGTAAGCCTATGATTCGTAGCCACGGTGCCCAAGAGCAATCCCGACGATGGATTTAGTCCATTGACCGCAAATTTATTGTAAGCAACACTAGCCTGATTGCTACCATCAAAAGCCACTCGAAGCATAACCAGATTATTCAGCACGCACACATCAGCGGGTTGCTCGGGCTCAACCCCTTCATTAGAACATCCCACGGATGCCATACCCAAAAAGAGTATTAAAATAGAGTTAAATGTAAATCTTTTCATGTCATTTTATTTTTGGTACACTTAGATATCAACAATACTCTCCCATTGTTACCCCCAGCGTAAATTTATTTTTAAAATGACAGCGTTCAGCTTTCTTTTCCTCTCTAACATCGTCATCTACTAAAACCAACAATAAGGGGCTGTATCATAATTGAAACTCTCACGTCATTTCGAGCGAAACGTAGTGCAGTCGAGAAATCTAAAAAACTTAAATTTCAAATCTTTAGATTTCTCCATTTCGCTGCGCTACAGTCGAAATGACGATAAATTCTACTTTTGATACAGCCCCTATTATTTTAATTACTATTCCAAAGTTGGATTGAAAGTCCCTCCCCAATCTTTATTTTGCAATAATTTCGGGTTCTTATCGATGGATGACTGCGAAATAGGGAAAAAGTAATAACTATCTGGTAGAATATTTTCCTTAGCTCCCGTATTTGGCACCTGTCTTACGATATACTTAAACTGGTCTTCTTTCAATTGGTTCGTTTTGGCCAATCCTGCTGCCACATTCAAGTCCATCTCCGATCCATCTGCATTAATAGCGATAGCTTCGACGCCATATCTGGTCTTATTGTTAAGCACATCCAACCGGCGCATTCTTCTCAAATCCCAAAAGCGATGTCCTTCAAAACAGAACTCAATATTCCGTTCGTCCAGTATTGCATCCCGCATACTCGCTTTATCAGTAGCTTGGATACCATACATCCCATCACTGCCCGGCTCAATTCCAGCACGGATACGAATCTCCTTCAAAATATCCATTGCTCCATTTAAATCGCCAGTTTCGTTGGCCGTCTCCGCATAGTTCAACATCACTTCAGCAAAACGCATAACAATATAATCCACATCATACTGCGTCTGCACTTCCGTCTGCTTGAGCGACAACTTCGAGTTTTTCAAGATAAAAAAGCCACTGTATCTATTCAAATTTTCGGATGGTGTATTGGCTTTCGGATTCACCCCAAAGTCATCCAATGCCGGTGCCACCCCTACAGAAGTATACAATCTTTTCCCTGCCTTACCTGATACTTCATAAATCTTACCGTTCCAAACGATGGATTTATCAAAGCGTGGGTCCCTATTTTCCCAATAGGACTGCAAAAACTGTTCATCTGTTTTAAAATAGGTACTTGTAGGGTCACTATAGCGCTTTCCATCTTTCATAGGGAAAGCTTTCACAAAATCCCATGACGGAACGGCAGCGGCAGGGCCACGGCTTTCCGACCCAGGCCGTACGCCATTATCCCAATTGGCCACTTTATTTGGATATTGGTTGATTACTGCAAAAACTACCTCAGCACCTTTTTCCTGCAATGCAATATTCTCATACTCTGGAGTCAGGCTATATCCATTCCCTTTCAAGCGGTTATATGCTTCTTCATTTGCCGCATGTGCCTCTGCCCAGTACGCGTTTCCAAACGGATTGCTCGGGTTGAACTGAGGGGAAGCCTTATACAACAACACTTTTGCTTTAAAAGCGACAACAAAATTACCGTCAATCCGGCCATAGTTTTCGCTACTCTTGGAGATAGTCGCCGGTAATAGCGACAGAGCTTCATCCAAATCCTTAACCATCAAATCGAAGCATTCCTTGGTACTGTTACGCACGACCTGCAGATCTCCTTTTTCCCGGTCCTGAGGCTCCGTAATATAAGGAACACCTCCATGATGTTTCACCATATTGAAATACATGTAGGCCCGCATAAACAAGAGTTGGCCCAATGCGTTGTCCTTCGTTTCTTTTATTAGGGCCGTACTCTGATTGATTTTGAGGATGGCCGTATTGATCTTGCGTATCCTGGTATAATCCCAAGCCTTAAAGGTGGTATCATTTACCGTGACAGCATCCAATGGAAAACTAATCTGTACCAATTGCTCCGAATACCTGTCGGCACTAGCTGACCAATTACCGAAAAGGTCATATAGATTGGCCAGATACGCATTTACAAGATTAGGGTCATTCCACACCTTCTCTTCATCCAATGAGTTCAGGTCATCGATATTGAGCACATTTTTACAGGACGTAGTAACTAGAAATGATGCTATGATTATATAAAATATCTTCTTCATTGTCGTTCACATTTAAAATTTAACATCAACACCTACTGCATACGTTTTCATGACCGGGTAAGAATCGTACATCTTCTGCTCCGGATCATGGAATTCATTCATCTTTGAAAACACGAAAAGATTTGTTCCGTTAAAGAAAACGTTGACTCCTTTTATCTTCATTCTATCGGTCACGGCCAAAGGAAGACTGTAAGATACATTTAGATCACGGAGACGGAGGTAAGCTCCATTACGTATCCAGAAAGAAGAGGCATTGGTACCTGACTCGGCCCAATTGGCCCCCACTACACGAGGGTACTTAGCACCTGGATTTTCGGCAGTCCATACGTCGCCCGCCCATATCGGGTAATACGGTCTAAAACCTCCTCCATGCTGACGTATACCTGGCCCATCCAGATTACTGATGATACGGTCATAGGCCAATACCCCTTGGAATAAAGCAGAAACAGATATCCCTTTCCACGAACCGTTCAACCCGAAACCATAATTGACACGAGGTGTGTTATTTTCAGACAACAAGACCATATCATTGTCATCTATCTTTCCATCTGGTCCACCTGAATAGTTTGCACCACGTTGATCTTTATAAAGAATCATTCCTAGGTAAGGATCCCGACCGTATGTTTTAAAACCTTGGTTTTTAAGCGCATCCAATTGCTCTTGGGTACGTACTATATCAATAGCCTCCAAGCCAATAATTCTATTTTCCGACCGTCCAATCCGAGATCTAAAATTTTGCGCTCCACCTGCCGCATAAGCCGGCTCTTCATCATAGATATCCCACTTATCCTTTGCATATCCCATATTAGCACTGATACCATAGGATACTTCACCAATACGATCGTTCCAGTTCAAGGATACCTCACCCCCTCTATAACTTCTAGCAGCATAGTTTTCAGGAGCTAATTCACGTCCATAGGTATCCGGGAGTGTATTCTGTCTACGTCCCAGGATATCGGTCTCTTTCCGTACGAATCCATCCACCGACCCGCTCAACCTGCTATTCAACAATGCGAAGTCTATCCCCACGTTATAACTCTTTGAAGTAGTCCACGTCAGGTTTTGGGTAGGATTATTGCCATAGGCAATTCCGTTATAATATCTATCTCCAAAAATCGCCCCTCCACTTGGTGTGTACTTCTCGCGGTACAAGAATTGTCCTATACGTTTAGCTTCCACATTCAAATCATTTCCTGTAGAGCCGTAAGAGGCACGGAACTTCAATTCATTCACCGTATTTTTCAAGCCAGCAAAGAAGCCTTCTTCCGATATACGCCACGCAGCCGACATTGAAGGGAAAAATCCCCATCGTTTATCATTAGGAAAGAGTGGTGATCCATCATAACGAAAGGAGAATTCAGCGATATACCTATCTGCATAGTTATAGTTAGCACGACCGATTACCCCTCTTCGCGAATCCACAGTTTCATTTGCTTTGGTCGATCTATAGTTACGGTCGGTTGGATAGATAAACATCTGGTCAAGACTCACAATCGGGCTCTCTGCACGCGAGTTGATAAAAGTCCCTCCCTCTTTAAACTGCTCATAGACCAAGACCGCATCCACTGCATGTTTATTGAACTTGCGGCTATAATTTAGAAACCAGTTGACTTGATACTGCCAGGTTCTTTCTGGTGTATAATCCACAAATGGCTGTGCTTGACTAAAAGTAAATACATTGACCTTATCTTCCGAAGGTGGAGCAGGTATAAACCTATTTCCGTTAGGGTCTAAAGAAGTGAAGGTATAATTCTTCTGAAAAGTCATAAACTGCTTTTTCATGTAATCTTCAGCAACGTATGAGCCCACCACTTTGGTCGACAATCCTTTTACCAATTTATCCAACTTATAATTTAGCGTCAGAATTGGATTGACCTGTCGTACCTTACGATTCACGTAGCGATTACCAATTACCTGATCAATCACATTCCAGGCCTGCCATGACCCCATTGGTGTCTGCACCGGATAATCTGTCGGTGTATCACTTGGCGATCCATCCGCGTTCAAATAAAAAGGATACATCTTAGGCCAGTTGAAGGTCACCCGGTAGAAATCGGCGACATCAAAGTCATCATCATCAGCTGAAGTACTGAATGGCCAAAAGAATCGATCCGAATTGGTCTGGTTCATGGCAATATTAACATCCACACTGAAATCGTCAGAAAGCTGAGCACTGACATTACTCCTCAGGTTGAACTTTTCATGCTCTAAGGTTTTGTAAGATCCCAGTTCCTTGCGATAACTCACCAAATTATAATACGTGATCTTGTCTCCACCACCAGTAACCGATATAGATTGACGGTGACTAAACGGGTTGCGCCAGATAACATCATTGACGCTATATTTTTTATCCAAGAAATAATCAAACTCTTCCTTACTATTGGGTGCTACAAAGGGATTCTTACGATCACCCTGCTCCCAATTAAACTGTGCGACCCTATTTTGGTAGGTCAGTTCATCTGCCGCTGTAGTAATATCCGCTAATAGAGTCTGTGTCGGTGCACTAAAATTATAACTGCTCTGTACATTAAATACAGGCGCCTGATTCACCCCTTTTTTTGTCGTTACGACCACAACTCCATTACCGGCCCTAGTACCATAAACTGCTGCAGTCGCGGCATCCTTCAAGAAGCTCATCTGATCCACTTCATTTGCTTCGAGTGCATCAAAAGCCGCCTTGTCCCGCACGATACCATCGATAACATACAATGGTTCGGCAAAACTCCCCCGTATTCGTAAACTCGAAGAAGCACCAGCCATCCCTGATGTATTGGTTACATTCACCCCCGGAGCGCGTCCTGCCAGTGTATTAGAAAGATTAGAAGGTGCTATATTTTTTAATTGATCCGCATTTACCGAACTGATAGGCCCCGTCAGGTTAGCCTTACGTTGTCGGCCATACCCGACCACCACAACTTCATCCAATGCATCGATCTCTTCTTCTAGCACAATCAGCAAGCCTTCCAGTTTATCCACTGTGACCGTCTGCGTCTTAAAACCAAAATAACGTACTTCAATACTATCTCCAACCTTACCCGCTACAGAGAAGCTCCCTTCTCCTGACGAAGCGGTAGATTTACCCCCTCTTATCGCGACTGTTGCACCAGATATGGGACTACCTTGGGCATCCACGATACGTCCTGTCACCAACTGCTGTATGGCATATTTTGTTGCAGCCCCACGGTCTTCTCTTTTTATCACCACCGTATTATCGTGTATGGTATAGATTAGATCGCTTGCCCCGAATACTTTTACCAGTGATTGGTCTAAACTTTCCTCTTTGATATGCACCGTAGTGCGTTCGGATGATAATAAGCCATGCTCATACACAAATCGTACCCCCGTTTGCTTTGAGATTGTGCCCAAAACCTGTTCAACTTTTCCGTTTTTAACATTTAATGTTACTTGACCGTTGGTCGTCGCAAAGCTGGTGAACATTGAGGTTACTAACATAAAACCAGTCAATTTCATCTTAATCAGCGTTTTCAAAAAGCGAGGATCCTTTTCGACAAAGGACACGTCGATTCTTGAATATTTTTTAATATTCATAAATTTGTAAAGAATTTAATGGTTTATAACAAATTTGAATTCATCATTAGCGGAGGTATGGCAGTACCTTCGCTTAGTTTATAATCTAGTAGCGTATCCTATTTCATATATCCTCCTCCATGTTTTAGGTTTATTATTTTACAATGAGTCTATCTGCTTCTATTAAATACTGGTACCCCGTTAGATCTTTCAATACGGAGCACACCTTTGCTAATGTTACATTACGCTCTATACTTCCTGTATATTTTTTAGTCCCCAACTCACGATTAACCTGCAACTCCACCCCGTACCAACGGTTTATTTCTTCAAGAATAGTTTGGATATCCTTGTTATTAAAATTGAAAAAACCGTCTTTGATAGATAGCGCATCTTCGAGATGGGTTGCCACTTCGGACTTCAACTTCCCATTCAGCACCCCGGCCTGATACCCCGCCTCTAGGATAGCTTCACCGTTGTTGGCATTCAACAGCAAGCGGCCCTCCGTGAGCACCACTTGTGGCGCGTCCACATTGTAATTCCTAACGGAAAATGCTGTCCCCAAAGCCCGAATTTCTAAACCATTTACCTCTACAATAAAAGGCTTGCTAGCATCCTTTGCTACTTCGAAAAACGCCTCTCCGTTCAGCTTAACACGACGTTCTTTTTCTGAAAATGCCGACAGGTACTCGACCTCCGACTCGGGGCTCAGCCACACCTTGGATCCATCAAACAATGTTATGGAATACGAAGAACGGATTGGCGTAATTACTCGGTACCTCCGATTTCCTGTACCGGCGCCATAGGGCATCTTACCGGAATCCTCACCAACAAGTTGCTTTACGAATTTGTCATCCACCTCAAAACGAGCGCGTTGATCTGTCGGAAGAATATCATTCTTCTGTCCATACAATTTATCTTCAATGATATAAGCTCGCGAATCGTCTTTGGCAAACCATAATATCCCCAACACCAACACACCAATAAATACAGCGGCAACGGCAGCTAATCGTGCCCAAGAATACCTAGGCATTGCCTCTGTACGTTCCACATTCCCTCTTCGGGACTGAAAGTCATTCCATTCCTTATAGAGATCTATTTCCAAAGGATTTATAGGGGTCTCTACCACTCCACTTTCTATAATACCACGCAAGTACGTATGTCCATCCGGGTATTTGGCCAATAAACCGGATAATATACGTTCCTGCTCATCGTCCAACCTATGCCCAGCCGCCAACAAAGACGCTAGCTCCGCCAATACAATTTTGTCGCTTTCTATCATAATTTGTCTATAAGTAACTTGAAAATCAAAAAAGGGTGCTTCGATATTTAATTTTTCTTTAAATAAACTGTAAAAACATTATTATCAGAACATTAAATTCAGAACAATTAAAGCAAGCTTGCTTTTCAAAATGCGCAACGCACGCTGTCTCTGACTCTTGACGGTATTCAGGCTGATATTCAGCAATGCGGCCACTTCATCGTATTTCTTTCCGTCAAAGTAAATCAATTTACAGATATGCTGGCATTTGTCAGGTAAAGAGGAGAGCTGCCGGTGGAGGACACCAACAACTTCTGCTTGAATCAAATTCGTAAGATGATCCGTATCTTCATCCTCGGCAGCCTGCATATTGCTATGCACTTTAGCTCCGATAGCTTCTCGACGTTTATAGTTTAAACATTGGTTTTTGACCGTGCTGTACAGGAAACTCTTTATCACTTGCTCGGGTCTCGCAAGAATGTCTTTTCGCCCTAGGAGAATAATGAATGCTTCTTGTACAATGTCCTTCGCGACATCTTCCGAACCGACAAAAGGATATGCATAAACCGTCAACCGTACAAAATATTCTTTGAAAAGCTTTTCTATCCCAAGCATACCCGCAGTCGATTAAGAATCTCAAAAATGAATCAAGGGAAAAGCCCCAAGCATTGGCAAATTATAAATTTTTTATCGATTTAACCTACTTGATTACGAATTCGACAATGTTGGTTAAAAATTATTACGTAGACAGAAATCCTATAGCGCCTAACAAAAAAGCCTGCAAACAAACGCCACCAATAGGCATTTCTTTACAGGCTTTCCAGTATGTACATACTAAAATCTTCTTCAGTAAAATCAGATATTAAGGCAGGGGCACTCTAAAGCCTATGTTCAGATTGAAGTTGACCGGCTTTTGATTATATATCGTTTTTACGGTGCTACTATTATCAATATTATAACGGATACCTGGCTCTAGGTACACCCCAAGCTTTTTAGTCAGCTGGGTCTCTATTCCTATCCCACCATTGACAGAAAACTGTAGCGGAGACCCCTTTAGGGGCTCCTGATCTATTGCTTTAATATTATCATCAAGCACAAACTCGTTCGTAACCTGGCCATTAGTGGATTTTTCAATTGTCGCACCTCCCGTTATGTAAGTAGAAACTTTCTTTTTTTGCCAGACTTTATAGTTCATCTGAACAGGTATTCCAATATAATTGAGTTTTTGCGATTGCGCCACCTTATTGGCAGCACTTCCAGAAGAAAGCGTGGACACGGTCTGTGCATAGGTCAGCCCTACATTTAAGCTCATTTTATTATTCACTCGATATTGCACCCCTAGTCCTAGTGCTACCGGACTTCGGTGCTGGATGTCTGTAGTCACGTTTTCTGCTGAGTTAGCTTCAATTATATCCGATATCAACTCGCCATTCTCTCCTTCAAGGGGATAATCTCCACTTGCTACTGGAGCACCGCTCATACTTGCATAACCACTCACGCTCTGCCCACCACCACCAGGCATCCGGTTTGAATATGCCATTATAGACCATTTTTGGCTATTCCCTATCTTACTCTTCATTTTACTGTTATCAGTATAAAGATTATCCAAAGCCAATCGACCGTAATTCTCATTTTTACCCACCAGTATGTCGTTTGCACCATCATTATGGGTAGGTCTAAAGACGTTATTCTGTAAGATATTCTTTAAAGGTGCTATAGCATAATTTTTCAACTCGACCCCGCTATTCCAAGAGACGTGTTTGGTAAGAGGGAGCAATTCAACCCAATAAGAGCCTTCTGCAATTTTACCCGAAGACACCCTTGTCCTATTAGTCTGTTTTATTTCATTATTATCAGACTGCGTATCGTTCGAATACACCATGCCTTGAGACAGTCCTTCGCCATTTGGAAGTTCGGAGTGCCTCTCGTTGTTATATTGGCTCAACATAGGCTCATCGACAGGAGGCCGTGTAGGGTCTAAAACAGGATACAAAAACACCAATAGCACCGCTGCGGCAGCAATAGCCGATCCTGCCCAAATCAGTCTGCTTGCCAAACGCTTAATAGCTTTCGATGTTACTTCCTGTTGTAGGTTTGGATGTAATGGAATTATTCTTCCAGAATCGGCATCAAAAAGCCTATCTGAAATACTCTCCCACAACTGCTCCGGTGCTTGCTCTTGCGCATGCTGCACCTTCTTATCCAAATCATTTAACCAGTTATCTTTCATAAGCTACCTCCTGTGACTGCCTAAATTTACCTATCTCTCTTGCCAAAAGTTTTTTGGCTCGATGAAACTGTGATGCCGATGAGCTTTCCGCTATCCCTAACTCTTCAGCAATTTCGCGATGACTTCTCTTTTCAAAAACGAATAAATTGAATACAACTCGATATCCTGCGGGAAGTGCACTGATCAATCCTAAAATTACCTCCTGTGAGATATCAGTTACTATTGGTTCAGGCTCCTCAGCCATTTCTGGAAAATCCTCATCTATTAATTGGAATTCTTCCTTTTTTGATAACCGCAAATACCGCAACGATTCATTAACGACAATCTTTGATGCCCAAGCCCGTAACGACCCCGCACCGCGGTACTGAAAAGAATCGATTGCATGAAACATCTTTACGAAACTATTCTGCAACACATCTCCCACATCTTCACGAAACTTGATATACCGTAGGCTGACATAGGTAAACTCGCCAGAATAAGCCTCATATAGCTCCTTCCATGCACGTTGCTCCCGCTTTTGCAAGCGACCTACTACGTCTTTCTCCCAGCCCTTGTTTACAGTCATGAATATCGGTAAGATGCTTTTTCAAAAAAGAGGTCCCGCAGATCTAAACTAGACCTCTTTTTTTACGAATTACTTTTTCACAAGGGACTGGAAATCGTAGAATATGGCTTCGAATGGAGCCACCGCCGTACCATCCACAGTTACCTTGTCTATTGTAAGACCAAATTTTAATGTTTTTGTTTTAGCAGTATAGACACCTGCCTGTTTTGCAACAACATTGACCACTACTTTTTTAGTGGCATTATCTACTGGAATCTGTAACTCTATTGCCTTAGGAGCAAACGTAAGATCAACAGCTGTTTTACCAGCATTCACCTTTGCAGTATAGTTTATATCATACTTAACTTTACCTAATTTCTTAATAATCTCTTGTGTTTTAGCTGCATCTTTCACAACAGAAAGTACAATCTGACTCACAGGCAAATCCGCGATTGAAATAGTATTGGTTTTTGCGGACAACGCTATTGTTGATTCCGACTTAGCTTTTCCCTGTGTAACCACCAATTTACCACCGAAATTACCATTCACATCCTCCACCTTGACCGGCCCCACGGGTTTTGTATTATCATCTTTCTTACATGACACGAAAGTCAATCCAATAACTGCTACTAGAGCTACCAACACCTTAACTGTATTTATTGTTCTCATTTTAAAGTTCTTTTTAATTTTTTATAAAACATTCATTTTCCTGTGAGTACTCATCCTCATAAACCCCGGAATTCGAAATCCTTGCATGGCTTTTCATATTTTTTTAAGCCAAAAACACAAATAGCCTGAAAAACAGGCTATTAAAAATTATAAAAACAATAAAAATGTTTATTAAATAGTAGAACTAGCAGTAGTAAACTGACTCAAAAGATACTGGCACCCCATCTTTAAAGCGGATAGCAAAGAAACCGGCATCACCATTGGCAATACGATAATAGTGTGGATTGCTGGTCCAATCTACGGAGAGTAGATGACCGAACTTGCTAATGAAATCTAGCTCACTATACCTGCCATCAATGATTTCTTTGCCCAGCACTATAGCCTGCTGCTCAGCAAATGTCATGGAATATACCGAACCGACCATTTTATTTTTTGAGGGATAATCCTCTTCAAATGCCAAAATAATATCAGGAGAACGGTAAAAATAAAGCGGCTCCCAACCACATTCTGGCGAATCTGGGATATCTTTAACCTTTTTCAGATTCAGATCTGCAGCTTCTCTTTCCGATATTTTACCATCCCAAAGTCTTCTTCCCTGAACTAGATAATACATACTCAGCCTGCGCATTTCTTTTTCATACGCCTCATAATCTAAATTCTGAAGCTTAGAAGCTAGCAGAAGTTCAAAATCAATATCCACCTTAGTATTAGTCTGCCCTGATCGCTCCCAAGATTCTTTATAGTAACGGAGCGCCCTCAACATCTCTTCCTTTGTGCCGGACCAAGCTATCTCCCGTAGACGACTTGCGGCATTCAGTTCTTCGGCCATATCTTTACCCTTGACCTTGAGGTAAGCATCTAAAAGCTGTTGATAGGTAAGCTCCATCCCAAGGTATTTGGCCTGTATATATTCGGGTTGTTCATGAAAATGATCTCCGATATATACCCAACCGTCATTATACAAGGGATAGTAATCCAACGAAGTGTGCTCATTGAGACGTGCTTTACGTACAATCTTACCTTCTACCGAAGGCTGGTTTCGGACGCGCAGCTCTGCAGCCTGCACATAGAGGTGGGGACCTTGGTACCCTTCTAGACCACGATAGAAATATTGCGCAGGTTCGCCTGCGGATTTCTTTGAAAACATTCGTGTAGCCAAGGGCTGCTTTGGTATATAGCCCACATCGCCATTACTAACGCGGATCTTATAATGTGTACGTGTCGAATCCAGGACCGTTATCGATGCCTCTGTGCAGAATACACCCAGTATAGCTTCTTTATTTTCGGGTGTAGATAATAGATAATCCCAGCGCGATGTGTATACTGGTCTCCACTCTTTGGTCTGTGCATTTCCCAAAAACACAGCTAGCATACAGACGATAAAACCTGCAGCGAATCTTCTTTTACGCATACCTAATGATCAGCTTTTCGGGCTGTTCGACAGCCTCTATTTTTTCTTTTTCTTCTTTTTGCTGTCCTTACCTTTTTTCTCGAGTACCTCTACTCGTTTTGTCAAAGCCCGGACATGCAGGGCATGCTCTGCAATCAATGTGCCAAGCTCCTTGAGCGTATTATATAATGCAAGTTGGAGCTCCTGCATGGAACTTGGGACGGGAGACTCGTTAGCGACCACAGGCTTATTTTCCGCTACACCTACAGGTATCGGTCTGAGCATCTCTCCTTCGCCTAGCAACAGCCAAGATGGATTTATTTCGGGATATTTGGACAACACTTTCAACAAGGCATCCGAACTAAGCCCTGATTTCTTTTGCTCACCTTTAAAATTGGCATACGACATGCCTAAATCCTTAAAAAACTCGATTTTACTCAATTTAGCATGACCAGCGATCAATAGGATACGCTCTTTAACAGTAAGTGATAGATTGTCCATATGATTTAGTTTACAATTAGTCTTTTCTTAACAGTGATATCTCGCGTTCCAAGAGTGTCAATTGTTTCTCTAATGAGGCAATTGTCTTCTCCTGCGATTTAATAGTCACTTCTTGCGAAGATATAACACGCTGCATAGAATAAATGACAGCATTACTCACCCCCTCAAGCTCTGCATTCAAATAAGTTTCGGTACGTTCTTCAGGATGTACAGCATCCCGAAACATTTCCCCTTCGCCAACCAATAGCCAAGCCGGGCTAATATCTTTGTGTACAGATAAAATCATCGCCAAGGCATCAGAACTAAGCGCGGATTGCTTTTGAATACCTTTAAAATTACCATAAGACAACCCTAACTCATTGAAAAACTCCAACATGTTAATACCCTTCTCCTGCGCTATCCGAACCACCCTATCTTTAATATTATAAACTATTTTCTCTTTCATCTTGTTTAAGAAAAATATTTATCTTAAATTTGGTTAACAATTATAAAATAGTATCCCTAATAAGGATACTCCGCCAATTGAACTTGTGAGTTCATTTCCCCTACGCACCATTTACAATTACAAAACAGATGCAATGAAACTATTATCGGCGCCGTAATGGTTTCTTGTGTATCACAGTTTAATGTCAATGATGCCCTACCACTCGTCCCGATTTATCGGGATAGACGACTTGCTATATAGCTTAAGCGTTCATGAGGAGCTCATTGTCAACAAACTAAAAACTATTACGAAACCTTAGGAACATACGTCCAAAACAAATGGATAAATGCCCCTATCGTTTCATAACCCTTAAGTAATTATGATGAAAAATACACAAAAGAAACTGAAAGCTAAACATTTTAGGTATTTAAGTAAGGAAAATATTGAGAAACCGAAGGATTTTCTATCTGGTTTTTTCGAAAGAATAGATTTAGAATATTGGCAAGAGAAGATTTACGTCTTCTTATCCTCGGGCTCTGTCCAACAGCGATATCCCATGCATGACCCTTCGTTTGTCCATCAAAAACTGATAGAGCAAGTGGAGTATGCATATATATTGTATTACAGTAATACAATAACGTCTAAGGCGAACAGGTTATTAGATTATATATTCGAAATACAATCGTTAAGCAACTGGAGGGAACAACTTGACTCCGTTCTACGAAACCAAACAGACAAATTCAGTTATTTTGATGATGACAATTACAATCGATACCTCATCAATCTGATAGAACTAACTCACTATTTAGTCAAATTTCTATTTCTATATGCAAATAATAGGGAAGGTTATTTTACCTTTCCATACTACATTCTACCCACTTACAGGTTAAATAGTGAGGAACTAATTTCGCAAAACTACCATAAGAGAATTGGCACAGATAAAGACTCCAGTGACTCCCCTCAACCACTTCTTCAGTTCAAACACAACGTAGAAATCCCAGAATGGATAAAACTACCATCTTACTCAGTAAAAACTCTGAAAGTTTTTTTTGATAAGAATGATTTAAATGGATGGCGTGAAGATATTCGATATTGGTATGAGTCGGTATTAACTGAGGACCAATATTGGTCTCCTTCAATTAATGATAGCTATTCAAGTGCAAACCTCTTATATCTGTATTCATGCATTAGATCATTAGTCGAAATTTTCATGCATCAACTATCAGAAGAGGAAAGGCTAGAATTAAGTGTAGAATACAACAACCCTGCATCAATATTTCCCGAGATAGACTCCTTTCGTGTTCGACAAAACTGCCGAGTTAGTACCTTATACTATGTCAATCCAGACGCTAGAAAAAATCCACTCCCTGCAATACTGAAAGGTCTAAGCATTTTCACGCTGTGTCAATGGCAGGAGATTTTATACGATTGGTTAGAATATGGACTCTCCACAAACCCGTATACAGGAAATTACTTTCCTTTTAGTGGCACAATTTACCAAACATTAATCAAAACACTTGAAATCAGCTACCTAATCGCCTTCGAAGATGAATTAGAGTTAATACCTCCAGCTACTTTAATTAATAATCCGGCGCCAACTTAATTTTCAGAAACCGGCAATCATCGATAATCCGTATCGACTTTTTCGCATTGACAATCAATAAGGCATAACATGACTATACCGTGTTCTGAGAATCGAAGAATGAAACGTGGTGAAATCGAACTGGCCCACAAACAAAAAAAGGAAACTGATTACAAACTATACACATTACACAACAATGGGAAAAGCAAGTAAAAAATTACACTGGAAACAATTTCGTTTTCTATCCAAAACAGATATCAAAAATTCAAATGATTTTTTGACACATCTGTTTGATGAACTAAAAATAGACTGGTATAGGAATTTTGACTTTCTTATATCGTCAATTTTATCCCCAAAAATCAAAAGTAATGGATTCGACTTTGGTTACTATTACATTTATCTAGGGAATATGATAGAAACAGCCTTTTGCATTTATGTAAAACTACACCCTGATAAAAACCTTAAAGACTTAAGAGAAAAGCAACTAAATCAACACTTCGGATTAAGTACATTCTACGATTCTGGTCTTGATGATGATGAAAAATCTGAGTTAGCAGGACATTATTGTGAAACGTTTCTAAATGAATTTTTCGAGTACAAAACTCTACGTAAATGGTATGTAGAAATGGAACAACTTCTATTTCTAGCATTTGACCCCGCAGTAAAAGACTCTTTTATCGTCGATTTGGAGAAACATCTTATATCCAAGCAATTTCTAACTAATCTGCCAAAGATTCTACATCTGGCACATCAATATAAAGTTTTAAAAGGATTAAACTAGACGACAATTAAATACATCTACCCTTCTACAGCGGAAACCAGGGAAATCCAATCAGGAACAATATTCTTTTAAGACACCTCCTACCGTCTGTAGATTATCGCGAGTTTAATACGGTGACTAGATGGCAAAAGACAGGAAGCAAGAGAAATGTAATACATAAACAATCATAAACTACACATAACAATGGAAACAAAAACACACAAAACTAAAAAGCTTAGGTATCTCGCTCCGGAGTACGCTAGCGAACCGAATCGATTTCTCAAAGAGGTCGTTCAGAACTGGGGTATTAATTGGTCGCTCAACTTTGGATTTCTATTCAGTTATTCGATGTGCCCCATGCTGGATAGAAACCGTGTCTTTGACTATGGGTTTACCTACCTCCATCTCGCGCAGATGATAGAGGCGGCCTATGCCATACTTAAAATGAGAAACTGGCGCCCCACATCTAAGAAAAAATTATTTCAATACAAAGATTTCTGGGAATTAAACACCCTACTACTAGATAAAGAAAAAATAGATGCGCAACGCATCATCTGCGATTTCTTTGGTTTTATGAACCTACGTGATTGGTACGATTTCCTCGATGAATTACTTCTATCCAGCGATATCAACAATAAAAGGAAACAGGGTTATGAAATTGAGCAGGAACTCTTGATAGCACGTGAATTCATCCTGCTTCTGCCAGATGCACTTCTACAAATCCACAAAGACAATGTAGCATACTTTAACCCTCAATCGTAATGGACATGACAGCAACCCTAGAATCCAATCTTGAAATTATTTTCAAACATCTCACTGTCGATGAAATCTTCCGATGGACTTATCACCGCAATGGTATAGAACAAACTATCATACAGGTCCATACGCACAACAAGCAACGCAGTAGAACCTTACGGGAAAGATGTGAACGCGCACTCCAGCCCATGGAAGGTCACCGCTTCACCTTCTATAACACAAAAGAAGTGCAGTCTAGAATAAACGATGGACTTGGTCGCTTACACCTCAATTGCCAATCCAAGAACCAAATCTATGTGAATCCCGAACCTATAAATACAGTGATTCTGCCAAATCTCCGTATCGAACAGCTTCTTGAGCAAACCAGAGCATATATAAAAAGGGAAAAAGACAAAATAATAGCCTTTATGGAAGGCTACCATCTTTATTTTGATAAGGAAACATACACAAACGCTGCATTTATGCTCCATCAGGCTTTGGAAATATCATTACGGACAGCTCAAAAACTGTTATTGGGAGTCGAGGAACGCTCTCATTCACTGAAACAAAATATCGATTTCTTTCAGCCGTATGACCTGACCTTGGCAAACCTACTCACGAGCAAGGAGGAGGAGCAAGCTATCAATAGGCTGACGGAGTCTTACACAGGCTCACGTTACAAAAACAACTTTGTGCTCGACCTGCAAAAGATAGCATTCTGCAAAGACATAGCCGACCGAACATTTGCATGGATAGAAGATTACGAACAGGAATTACTGCTAGAGATAGCGGAAAGGTTTATTCATATCCCAGACTCTCATCAACAAACTGATATTATAAAAACCAAAATCAATATGGAAAAGTCAACAAACATCAACAACAACCATCGCGACCTTATCCACAATGCGCTGGAAACCTATGGAAAGGTACATGGACTTTACTGTTTTGCCTATGTGACACGTCAAGATAGTATGTGTAACCTCCTAAATGTACAACAGTCGCATAACGAGATACACCACTATTATCTCTTTGCTATTATGTCCAATCAGAATAGACCGATTATGGACTTGCAAAACTGTGTTATGCAGTTATTACCGGACAAGATTAAAGTGACCTTAATACAAGAGACAGCAGAGCAGGTAGAAAAGAAGCTGAAAAAAGGGAATATATTTCGCACTAACCTTCTGCAAGCAGGAGAGTGTTGGTATGAATTTAAATCCACATCAACAATAAGTAAAGAAAGTAGTCCTAAAGTTCAATCCGAAAACTTTTTTTGGACCAAACGTATTGAAAACGCAGATGTACTTCGCACCGCTCTCAAAGAACCTGTTTTAGAACATACTATAGAAACATACTATTACATTATTGGCCTATCAATAGAACAAATATGCATGGGTTTGATTAAACACTTTTACAGTTTTATTCCAACTACTACAAACTTAAATTACTTGATGGATTTATGCGAAAGTATCTGTCCTGATGTATCATCGATTTTCTCGAGAGACACTCTAAAAGACAAGAAATCTTTCAATCAATTAATAAAAGCACAACAAAAATTTAAGTTTTCTAGCAACTATTTTGCGAATGGAAAAAAAATTGAAGTATTAATCTGGCAACTAGAGGATTTTATAGCCTCAGCAAATAGTTTTATGAAAACACATTTCAAGAAACAAGAAGCCTTAAAAAAGTCCAACACCGAAAATACAGAACACTCACCTAGCGACCTTAATATTTCAGAAACTAGTTCTACACTACAACGGGAGGATTCCACTGTCGTTCTTACTGAAACGACTCAGTTTACGCATTATGGTCAGGGTAACAGTTTTGGCCCAATCTACAAAAATACAAATTTTTATTCTCCCCAATTTAAAACTGAAGATATCAATCACCACATTGTTAATTAATAAAAAATGAACAATGCGCATAATACAGACTAAAAAGCCTTGGCGCATCTTCTGCATCAAGGCAATTTTTATATTCTAAGTCTCTAGATTTGTTTCGCAGAGCCCCTCAGGGTACCTCCATTACGCTACGTTTCAATGAGAATGACAATCACTCCGGTAACACAGCTACCCCAAATCCTTACAGTGCCACTGATCATAGTCCAGAGCCGATTCCGATTTAGGAATGACGCATGCGTACCGTTTTCCATTCTGTCTTTTTGTGGCATTCCAAATCGGATAATATAACCATGGCCCGACGATTTGGTTCCAAACTTTGTTACCGGGTAAAAGCACAAAAAGTCTTAAAAACACCCTATCTAATAAAATAAGCAGATTCAAATCTGCTTATTTTACCTATATTTACACAAATAAGTGTTAAAATGAAAAAATCACGTCTTATTCCTGATGATAAAATTATAGAGAGGTTACAATATGAAAACCCATGGTGGTTAACCAAAGAAGTGCCATCGCTCTATAAAAACATGTCCAGACGTTTATATTTTGATTTATTTTATCCCTTTGTACAAGAGAAAGATATACGTAGGGCTGTTGTATTAATGGGACCTAGACGGGTTGGCAAAACCGTTATGATGTTCCACACCATAGAACAGCTTTTAAGAGATGGAATTCATTATCAACGTATACTTTTTATTGGAATAGACAACCCTATTTATGTACAATTAAGTTTGCAGGACATATTGAATTTATGTATAAAATCCCTTCAATTACAAAATTTAAACGGCTGCTATATCTTTTTTGACGAGATTCAATATCTAAAAGATTGGGAACGTCATTTAAAAGTTTTAGTTGACAGTTACCCTGAAACCAAGTTCATTGTATCAGGTTCTGCCGCGGCGGCATTAAAATGGCATAGCACAGAAAGTGGAGCCGGACGGTTTACTGATTTTATGTTACCTCCACTTACTTTTCAAGAATTCATTCATCTAAAAGATAAAAACCACTTAATTCAAAACGGACATATTCAATATGGCAATAGAGAGGTTCCTTATTGCTTACCACTCAATATAGACGAATTGAATACTGAATTTTTACAATATCTAAATTTTGGAGGTTACCCAGAAGTTGTACTTTCCGAAAAGATCCAAATGGACATGGGCCGTTATGTCAAAAATGACATTGTGGACAAGGTTTTGTTACGAGACCTCCCAAGCTTATACGGTATTAAGGATGTTCAAGAATTAAATCGTTTTTTTACTTACATCGCCTACAATACTGCGAATGAGTTTTCATATGAAAACATGGCCAAAGACAGCGGAATTCAAAAGGACACTTTAAAAAAATATTTAGAATATCTAGAAGCAGCATTTTTAATCAAGGTATTGAACAAGGTAGATATCAACGCAAAAAGAATGAAGCGGGTGACTAGCTTTAAGGTATATTTAACCAACCCTTCCCTTAGAACCGCATTGTTCTCTCCTATAAGAGGTACAGACGATGAGATGGGGAACATGGTAGAAACAGCCATTTTATCACAATGGATGCACCGCGAGAACTTAGACTTAACCTATGCAAGATGGAAAGACGGGGAGGTAGACTTGGTATTAGTTGATGATAAGAAATTCAAACCCATTTGGGGAGTTGAGATTAAGTGGAGTAACCGCTACGTTGAAAAGCCTCAAGAATTATCCAGCTTAATCCAGTTTTGTAAGAGTAATGGCTTTAACAGCTCTCTAGTTACGTCGATAGACAGATTAGGCACAAAAGAATTTGGCAACATCATATTCACCTTTTTACCTGCATCTGTCTATGCCTACAACATTGGAGACAATACTTTAAAAATGAAAACCACCAGCTACTAATAAATCCATCGTTTTTAATCCCAAGCCACCCCCAAATCCCCTTCAGAAGAGTCTGGAGCCTACTCCGATTTATTACGTATTTACGAACTAAGAAGAAGTTTACCGAGAGGGCTACTTATCCTCATAGTGTCCCCTCGCCCGCACAACAAATACCACAACTTCATCTTCCATTATTTGATACACCATGCGATCCTTTTTATTCACGCGTCTAGACCAAAACTCTGTATAGTTACCTTTCAATCGTTCAGGATTTCCAATACCGGTTTCTGGATGCTGGGCCAACTCGGCAACAATGTCCTGTATCTTTCTAATATCACTCTTCCTACCACTTTTCTTATGGTATTCTAAATGAGTCATTGCCACCTTGGAGAATATTACTTTATACTGTCCCATACATTGGCAGGGTCTTTTATCGTAACATAATCCCCTTCCTTATACTCCTCCATCGCTACTTTGATATCATTAACAAATTCTTGATTATAACCTTCGTCTTTCAATTCATTAATAGGCACAATAGCAAACGCTTGCCCTGGTCCACGATTTACCAACACCTTTTCCTTTTCTGCGACTTCTGCCCAAAACTTGATATTTTTTCGAAATTCGCTTACTGTTATTATTTTCATCAGAAGTATTTTAAATGTATTTCTCCTAAAATTGTATTCACAAAGATAACAAAAAGTACACAAACATGTACATCAAAATACTACACCCACTCTGTTCCTCCTTCTGGAATAGGTGTTTGCATGGGTATTGATTCCCGAACCACATCCTTCATTAACTTCCCATCACGTATCCGAAAGACTTCGAGTATATCAGCTGCCATAAAAGCCTGACTGTTGGACAAATAATCGTCTTTACCGTTGGCATGCCATAGGCGACAACGAACCACTCCTGTCACAATAATCAGGCAATTGTCCCAATTCGGAGTTGGGAACATTGTTTCTTTTGCAGGAGGTTCTTTGCCAGGGAAGACCTGAAGTTCCCCAGAGTAAATAAAATCAATTTCATCCTCCAACTCAAAGGGCACTTTCAGCGCATGATAACGAACACACAAAGAACTTACCCGCTTATCAAGGCTTGAAAAGCTCCACAGCTTGTCGTCTATAATTTTCAGTAAAACAGCCCCCTGCCCCTCATCATACAGGATTTCCGTTTGCCAAGGCACTAGTCCCGAGAAAGTTCGCTTCTTATTCCAACGGAAGTCTTTTAAAGCTGAGCTATTACCATAACCTATACGCAGCTGTCCTAGCTCATGCTCCTCATCCAACCTAACGAGCTGGCCCACCTTCTTCGCAAAACGATTAAAAACGGGCCGTCCAGCCATCTCGGGCCAGATTTTTTTCCCATGTTGGTATATCTTAGAACTCATCTGACTAGTATATGTAAAATCCACATTTACAAGCTTACTATTTTCACTAAGGTTATACTGAGCACCGCGCTTGCGCAGCTTTTGGGAAACAACATCTTTGATAATCTCGTCCATAACAGAGGCAATTGGTTAAAAACTATAACAGACTTAAAACCTACAAGTTAACAAAAATCAAACAACAGAACAAACACCACACACAAAGTCCGCTCAAGTCCCCTTAAGTCTGTTCAAGTCCCCTCAACTCCGCTATAGCTTCGACTACCCTCTGATACTCCTTCGTACCTCCCCCGGGACTCCTTCGGTACAGCTTCGACCAACCATCGCCTCTTCTTTGGCTATTCCTTGGCTCAATGGCAAACAACAGCCAAACAACAACCAAACAACGACCGACGATGCCCCGGACCTATCTCGAAACTATCTCCTAGCACTCTCAAGCATCTCCGCAACAACTGCCAATCAATAAGGTTCAAAATAGTACATAAAAAAATGCCTTAGATAATACTTTATCTAAGGCTCATTCTTATAGAGACATCGCTATGTTAATAACCGTAAATGTCTAACAATGCAACATCCAGCTTGCAACCGCGCATATTAAAATTCACAATACGCCCCTCTGGATCCAATAGTATGGCAAAAGGAATTCCTTGTATATTATATGCTTTTGTAATATCCCCCTTAAAACCCTGCGGATCATTGAGCTGCGTCCAAGTCATTTTCTCCTCCTCCATCGCTTTTCTCCATTGCTGATCTTTCTCGTCAATGGAAATACTGATAATCTTAAATCCGGAATCTTTATACTTTTCATTAATCTTTACCAGATGTGGTATTTCGCCACGACAAGGTCCGCACCAAGAAGCCCAAAACTCTAACATGCAATACTCACCTTTGGGAACCAACGAAGATATTTTTGCTTTATTCCCTTCGGGAGTTAATAATTCAAAATCTTGGTATTTAGTATGGAGAGCCATCTTTTTAGCTTTTTCGGATAGCTTCATAAAATTGGTGTATCGCTCAGTACCCTCCCAGCCTATTTTAATAAGCTGTTGAAGTTCTGTAATCTCATCGTCTGTTAATTCGACAAACATGCCTATAAAATTCATTCGCGCTTGGTCATAGGCTATTATCGATTTTGGATTGGCACGGATATATTCCAAGATTGCTACCTTGACTTCTTTTTCCAGAGGTTGTATAGCTTTTGTGATACGTATTCCTTCTTCCGTATTAAAAATACCATCCATAGTCGGCAGATGATATTTTTCTAAATACTCCTTATCTAAGGTTGCTATCTGTGCTTTCTTATCTTTTAAAGATTCTTTGAAGGCTGTATATTCATCTTCAGTTTTTGATCCTTTTACAATGGCTGCTTTTTTATTAGCGTTATAGTAATAGGTACTAAGACTATCAATATCTGCAGCTATAGTAATCGGAGAATTTTCTAAATAAAAGTGGGTACTCGTCCAATTCCGTGGTGAAGACTCTTCCCCCTTTGGCGTACGATCGATGACGATACGATAAAGCATCGGTGAAGACACCGCTCCTACAAATTTGAACGTTCCTTTCTTAATGACCGCGCTGTCTATTTTGACATCTTCAGTATAATCATTCTTATAAAGATAGACTTTGTTTCCGTCTGCCTTTCCGGCGATATTGCCCGTAATAGTGTAGTTTTTCTGAGCATAACTTATCATGCTCAATAGTAATAACGCTACTGTGAATAACTTGTTCATAATAATAAATGTGATTTAGATGAAAGTGTCTAAAAAGCTTCGATTTCTCGTCTTTGCAAGAGGCTTTTCCTCACCATTCCCAAGAATCGGCACAGGCGCTCATCAGGCTACCAATGACAGATTTACAAACTATGTCGTCATCGCGAGGCTACGAAGCGATCTATAAGCTATACATCGTAAAGCCGTTTTTAAGATTGCTTCGTCGCGAAGCTCCTACCAATGACAGATTTGTAAACTATGTCGTCATATCGACCGAAGCGGAGATATCTAGAAGCTATATATTAATCCTATACAGTTTGTAGACCTCTCCACAAGGTCGAGGTGACGTATACTGTCATTAAACCTCCGCTGTGTAAAAACTTACCTCTCGCAAAGACGGACTAAAATTGCGCACCGTCACCGAACCTCCTTTGTATTTGCTAAAAAACTTACCTCTCGCAGTGACGAAAATTAGGTATTTTTAGACACCTTCATTATTTAAGATTTTAGTATATAGATGTTGTTAAAAATTCTTTGGCATACCTGGGTTGAGTATCAATACCCGTGACGGTATTTCAAAAGTAAAACTGTAGGTTGTAGGATCAATACTTAATAGATCTTCATAATCAGAAGACTGTCGTCTAGCTGTTGAACCTAAGCCCTGCTTCGCTAGGCGCTTCATATCCATCCAACGGGCGGAACCAAATGCTAGCTCTTTTCTGCGTTCGCTCAATACTAACGTTAGCACTTCCTCCTTATTCGATGATACGATGGGTTCGTACGCATAATCAGCAATACGGAGCCTTCTGATTTCATTAACAATATCCAACGCACCATCCAAATCATTAGCATGAACTAATGCTTCTGCTTGCGTCAATTTAAGTTCGACGAAACGAATGCCATACATCCCCCAACCGTTGTCACTACGCACGTACCAACCGTTACCATACCAGTCTGCCGCATGCACCATCATCCGCAAATCATCTGGTTCGAAAAGATTAATCAGGTCATTGGAGTAATTGATATAAAAATTCATCGTATAGTCGGTTGCCGCTCTAAGGAGCAAAATCTCTGGATCTACTTCTTGTGCAGGTAATTCGTACGCGGAGTAAATACCATTATAGCTATGAAATTCGTGAGGCTCCTCCAAAGCTAATGTTGCATATTTCTTGGCTTCAGGAAAATTTCCCATATATAAATATACGCGCGAAAGAATCGCTTGCGCTGCCGCCTTATTAATACGTGCCTTATTCAACCGGATACCATCTAGATAGCCCTCAGCTTCTTTCAGATCATGGATAATCTGATCCATTGTAGCCTGCAGCGTACCACGATCGGGCGTCTTGGTCGTCACATCCGTATAGGTCACCCAAGGGATCCCCGGTAGGCTTCCTGCAGTAGCGGGATCATATGACTTGGTAAAAGCGGTGACAAGTACGAAGTGTGCATTTGCACGTTCTGCCAACGCTTCACCCAATAGCCTCTTTTTTTGTCTTTCGCTAGCATCCGTAACAGCTTCGATATTGTTTATAATCACATTGGTATTATAGATCTGTCGATAAAGTGATCCCCAGATTGCAGGCGTAGCATCATTATCAACATCAATAATTGACTTCCAAAAATAGGCGTTTGCAATCGGGTCCTGTGCTGTTGGAGAATAGGATGCATTGATATCATCAGAGGCGTATACTAGGTAGTCGGGGTAAGAATCGGTATTGACACCTGCATTCAACATCCCATTAAACTCTTCAAAACGCTTTGGTATTACGATACCTTTAGGTTCGACATCCAAATATTTATCGCAGGAGGAAAACATACTTAGCGCGACAATCAATCCTAATATATATTTAAAGTTCATATGTGTTGGTCTATTAGAAATTAGTGTATAAAGAAATACTGTACATCGCCTGTCTAGGCAAAGAGCGTGCTCCGGTGGCTCTACTTATAGCATCTGGATCTATACTATTGTCACTAAAGGTATATTTGAGGGGATTTTGCACCTGCAAACGAACCATCGTATTGGATAACTTAAACTTGTTGGCAAAGTCTTCTTTCAAACGATAGGTCAACACAATGTCTCGCAATCGTATAAAGTCCGCTTTCTTCACAAACTTGCTAGCATAGGTGTAGCCGGTCTTCGCATAGCTATTAAAATAATTAGGCGATCCTGCCACCATAAATCCAGGAATGTCAGTGCTAGCTTCATCTCCAGGTTGTTTCCAGTAATTCAGCCCTTCTTCCATAAACGATCTATTGGTAATGTAAGGATCTGGAGCCTGTGTACGCATGACATGTCCCCCGTAATACATGAACAGGAAAGATAAATCAAACTGTCCCAAACTGAACTGGTTGTTCACCCCAATCACGTGTTTGGGGGTAGTAGTCCCCATATACTGCATATCTTCTATCGTGATTTCCGAATTTCCGCCATTTGCAGCTGTGCTTACCATCCGGCGATCTCCGTTTTTATCGATAATTTCGGGTTGTCCCTTCTCATTGAGGCCAACATAATTGTAGGCAAATAATGCACCTATAGGTCTAGTCGCAACATATTCAATCTGTGATACCAAAGGTACTAATGCTTGTTCTCCTGTAGGCTGTGCGGTCATTACCTCCTTCACGTTATTAAAATTGAGGGAGCCTGTAAGTTGTGTCTTCCAGGAGAAACCGGAACGTTGGATATTCGTGGATGTCACCTGCATCTCGAAACCATTATTTACAATAGTCGCTGTATTCGCATTGTAGGAATTGAAGCCTGAAGTCGGGTCTGAACTCAACAGGCCAATGACATCGGTAGAGTTTTTACGGTAGTAATCCAAACTACCTGATAACCGATAGTTCCATAATGCAAAATCCACCCCCGCATTATATGTTGCAGTACGCTCCCAACGCATGGAACTATTTTCTGGAGATAATACATCGTAATACTTCTCAAAAGGAAGGTAGGTATAGTTAATGTCTGAATTCAAGATCAAGTACTTTCCATTGGCCGAAGTTGGTGTATTACCATTCACACCATAAGCCGTACGAATTTTCAATAAGGAAACCCAATTCAAATCCTTCATAAAGTCTTCCTGATGTATACTCCAATTGGCACCTATAGAATAAAAAGGTTTATATCGATATTTTGGATCTGTCCCGAATAAGTTGGACTGATCGGTACGAATACTTCCTGTCAGTGCATAACGGTTTTTGTATAGATAGGTTGCATCTCCATAGAAAGACACAAATCGTCTGTCATCGTAATTTTCATTGAAGTAACTTGGGTAAGTTACACTTGGGATCGACGTATTGGGAAGTGTAGTGTCAAAAACAGGCTTCTTGCTCAAGGTTAAAGCCGTAAAATCTATAGGTGTATAGATCAACGTCTGTCCATCATAACCGAATACCGAGGTCAGATAATTGCTATTCTCAATACCACGTATCTCTGACCCCACAACACCGGCCAGCTGATGGCCTTTCGATGGATTGCTATAATTAAAATTAAATTGTCCTCTTACGGTATAACTCTTAATAGACTCATTGTCCCTTGATAAGAGGTCTCCCTTTGGAAGTTTATCGAATACAGCTCGTCCGGTAGCAGGATCCTTAGATGCCCTATAATTCATCAACCGTCGCAGATCAAAAAAGTCTTCCTGTTGCAGACTGTTAGTAAGAATTCTCTCGTCTTCATAAGCTCCACCCAAATCAAAGTCTAACCAAGAGGTAATTTTGGTATTCAGTCTCGCCTGAAATCGAACAGCCGAGGTATTAGCCGTATTATGAGCTCTGAAAATATCGGCATAGGGGTAATACAGCTGATTATAAAGACCATTCTCTATATTCAAATCATTATTACTTGGAATAATACTCGAGAATCGGCTACTACCACCAAACGTATTGACTCCCCATAATACAGGGAGCGCATTCCCATTATCGTCCACCAATCTTTCGTAAGACTGAAAATCATTTATACCGACCTTTCGGTAGGGATTATTGCTCTTCCTATTTTGGTAGGTTCCTTTGAAATCCAAATACATCAGGCGATTTAAACTGTGTGTTGAGGCAAAGTTTAACAAAATACGTTTGTTATCGGTTTGAATGTAATCGCCACGCTCTCCCAGATAATTGGCTCCCAAAAGATAAGTATGCTTATCCGAACCTCCGCTCAGGTCAAAATCTACCTGATTGGTCAATGCATTTCTGTAAAACAGTTCTTTGTACTGCTGTAGATTATCAAAACCACCCAGAGCCGCCACCCGCGCATCCATTTCTGCCTGTGTAATCTTACCTTCCTTAAAATCAAAGACCGCATCGTGCACTGGCGTGGAGGCCATCAGACGTCCAGTATAATCAGATCGAACCGAGGCTTTATCGACCAAAAGATTGTCCTTTAAGATGGAGGTCAACGCAGATGAGCTTGCATAATTCATATAATCAAAATCCGGGCGTGGCTGCATTGCCGTTGTTGCGCGGAGATTAAACTTCGTACCGCCCATTTTCCCACGCTTAGTTTCGATAACAATCACTCCATTGGAAGCTCTAGACCCATAGATAGAAGCTGCCGCAGCATCCTTTAGTACGTTGATCGAAACGATGTCGTTCGGGTTAATATTCTGAATATCAATCTCTGTCGGAAAACCATCCAACACGATCAGTGGCTTCCGTACAGCGTCGAATGTCGATACCCCACGAATAGACAAGTCATTAGACTGTGGATTGTAAACCAATCCAGCTAGCTTACCTTCAAGGCTTTCTAGAAAATTGCCCGATACTGCAACACGCTGGTCGTAATCTTTTTGATTAATGTTCGAAACGGCCCCAGTCAACTGTGCATCGGTCAAGGCCCTATACCCTGTCTGTACAGTGACAACGGATTCATCGATAGCGTACTGAACTTGCTCTAAAACGATATGACTAAGATTGCTGCTGACATTCAACTCTTTGGTATGATATCCCAACATCGATATTTCAATATACTTTTCATTGGGAAGCATCCCTAAGACAAACCGTCCCTGTCCATTTGTTGCGCTACCACGAAAAGTTCCTTTTACTCGAACGGTAGCATTTTGAATGGGCAACCCATTTTTATCATAAACAAAACCAACGATATCCTTGGTCTGCTGCTGACTGTCACCTCGCTTCAAAATAATGGTATTGTCTATAATTTCGTAATGAATAGGCAGGCTACCTAATGAAGTGCTCAATACCTCGCGCACGTCTTTCTGCTCAAAATTCACATTTTGTGCCTTCAGATTTCGAATAAGCTGATCCTCATACACAAACTTGTAATTGGATTGGCTTTCAATCTTTTGGATCAGTTCTTTAAACGACAAATTTTTGGCATTCACATTAATCAACTGACCATAAACGGATGCCTTACTTTGCAGGAGAGCTGCTCCCATAAGGGCACATACTAAATGGATTTTCATTAGTATTCCTCTTTTGTAATTCATAAATTTGATTGGTTTTGTTAGTTATTTAGTTATCACGACACGGTATTAAATGTTAACATCCATCGAGGTCAGATATGTTCGAGCATATTTGGCCTCTTCATTTGGTTGCCAACGGTTAGTTTCTATTATTTAACGATTACTTTTCTTCCTTCAATTTCAAAATTTAGAACATCCGTAGCCTCTAACACAGTCATCACTTTGGTGAATTTTGAATAACGTTCGATTCTACCTGTAAAACGTTTTGCTTTCAACTCATCATTCTCAAATTCGACCTCTAGGTTATACCACCTTGCAATATCATTCATTAGCTCCTCGGCTGTCTTTTCATTAAAGACGAACTCTTTATTCACCCAATCTATCTGCTGTTTTTCTTTTGAAGAGACCAACAGTTCGCCTCCTGTGTTGATGACCTGATCTCCAGGTTTCATTAAAACTTCTTTGCCTGTTCCGGTACTGCTTACCTTTACGCTACCGCGCAATAATTTGGTTGTGGTCTCTGCTTCCGCAGTATATGCTTTGATATTGAACTGTGTACCCAATACGGTCACTTGCTGCTTGCTGGTATTAACAATAAATGGCTTGCTTGATTTTTGAACATCGAAAAAAGCCTCGCCGGAAAGATCTATCCTACGATTATCTCTATTGTATCCTGCGAGCAACTTCAACTCAGAATCTGCATTAAGTTTCACCAGTGAACCATCAGGCAAAGTGACATCAAACTCTCCCCCTTTGGGGGTCTTGATGGTACTAGATTGAACATCATCCGTTCCAGTCTGGTTAATCTGTATTCCCCCCGTAGCAAGCTTAACGATTTCAATGCCTCCCTGATTGAGCTTTGTACCCACAGCCATCGCCTTTAAATCTAGCTCTTCGCCATTCTCCATACTAAAGATTGCGTTCTCTTCTCCAGGCCGGATGCTATCTATGGCTACCAGTTGGCTATCTGAGGCTGTATCTCCCTTCCTCATGAAATAGGTTCCTGTTATCAAAGCTAAAATAACTGCAGCCGCAGCAATATTCTTCCATACAGGACTGATGCGCTTGATTTTATACAATTGCTGTATCTCGTTCTTTCCTTCGGAAAAATGAGTCGACAAAATTTCATCGTCTATTGATTGGGGCTTTTCTCCAATGGAAAGGTACCACGTTTCAACCTGCCTCTTTTCCTCAGGAGAAGCATTTCCATCATTGTATCGCTTTAATAAGTCTTGGAGGTTAGGATCCATAATCTGTCTTTTGAAATAAGACAGCTAACTATGGAATAGGGTGTAGAGGTTTTTAGAAAAAAAGAAAATTTATTTTGGATCGTATTATTTTCAAGGCATTAACGATTTGTCTTTTGACCGTTTTGTCTGATATATTGAGCTTTTCACCTATTTCTTTATGACTTAGGTAATCAAACCTGCTCATTTCAAAAACTAACCGCATCTTCTCAGGGAGTAGCTCTATACCCTCTTCTATTTGGGTCCTCAACTCTTTCTCAAAAACATAACTCTCCGTAGAATTATGGAGCGACAAAGTATCTAAATGATCTAAATAGTTACTCCGCACCTTTTTCTTTTCCAAGAAGTTGAGGATTTTATTCTTTAACAGCACATAAAGATACCCCGAGAAGTTTTCGATCTCCCCAAGTGCTTCTTTTTTCTGATATAAGGTAATAAATGTCTCCTGAACCAAATCTTTTGCTTCTTGGGCGTCTTGTAGCTTCCGAAGAGCATGCACATACAAAAGTGAAAAAAAACGTTCGTAAAGCACATCAAATGCAGCGTTGTCTCCCTTTTGAACTAAGGAGAAGAGATGTTCATCACTATATCCGCTGTAGGCTTTCATTGCTTTTGAAGAAATGGAGTTCGTAAAGATAGTGAATCAGTTGGGATTCGAAAACCTTTCTTACCCCTTTACGACAGCATACTCCTCTTTATAAGTATACACATTATAGGGACAAACCCATTTGGCAAAAACTTTAGCAATAATGCTAGCAATCAACAGTGGGATAAACAATTGAAGACCATTTGGAACAATGCTCATAATAATGAATAATGCTGCAAATGGCGCATGTATCGCGGCCGAAAGCATCGCTACGGAACCAAATAGCGCAAAATTAAGTATGATTAGCTCGGTACCCAACCAATAATTGCACAACTGTGCAAAGAGCATACCTAGAAAAGCTCCTGCAACTATACTGGGGGCAAAAACACCTCCATCACCACCAGCTCCTAAGGTCAATGATGCTGCCAACGGTTTAAGAAATAGTAATAATACTAAAGGCAACCATGTCAACTGAGTTGTCGGGTTGAGTAGGCTCCAAGTCAACAACTCATGTAGTCCTGTATAGCTATCGCCATAGAGTTGCGGCAAGAAAAAGATTAAAGCTCCTACTGTTATTGCTCCCAGATTGACTCGGATAAAGTTGTTCTTAATCGTACCGAAATAATGCTTTGCATAAATAACCAGTTTGGTGAAGTACAGCGCTAAAATTCCACCGAAAACAGCCAACAAAAGGATATAAGGCAACGCTGATAAATTCCATTGCACGACCTCAAAAGGTAAGATAGGTTTATTATCAAGAAAATAAACAAATGTGTAGGCTAAAACCATCGACACCATACCGCTGAATAAAAGCGTTTTACTAAACCGTCGGGCAATGACTTCAAAAGCAAATAACACACCTCCTATTCCGCTCCCAAATAGCACGGTAACACCAGCCGTGACTGCAGCACAAATAAGTTCCGTCTTAAATGCCCATGCGGAATGTATACGTTTGTACGCTTGGTTACCTACAGTCGCCGTCGCTACCACAGTGGACACCTCAACCCCGGTCGAACCACCGAAAATCACGGTTAAAAAACCATTGATGAAATGGGAAGGTATCTTGAAAAAAGGGAGATGATCCTTTCGCGTTTCTAAAGTTGTATATATTTCTGTGATTCCCTTATTCTTGCGGCTCTGAAAAGCAAATTTCCTCAGGAAATAAATGCTGGTGATTCCTACAGACGGCAATAAAGCAAAGAGACCTGCATATTCCCCACGGATGTAATGATAGATATAGTGCTGAAAGAACTCTGTCAGGTGTTTTAGACTAAAAGCCAATACACAGGATATTAGACTAACAAGGACGACGGAAAGAAAAAGCTTGAAATAGTTATAACGAATGACACGCTTCCGAAATGTTTGTTGTTTTAACATATTGCGTTGAAAATGACCATGCAAAGTTAAAACTTCTGAGGGACTTTTTTATAGTTGCATCATCGTAATTTGCTGCTCGACATACACAAATCGTGATATCACTTTTTGTGCAGCAACATACTCAAACAATGGTGTTTCTTCGGTGCGTAGCGCAATAGACAATTCAATCCCTTCACAATGCGGAGCGAAGGTCTGTTGGACGATATCTACCGTATTGTTCTCTCCAGACAAATGCCCGAGGATAAGGTGCTTGAGTCGGGGACTCCTGTTTTCTAAAAGCAGTTCTAGTGCCTCTCTATTCGAAATATGCCCCCAACCTGAGCTGATTCTATTTTTGAGGTAGTACGAATAACGCCCCGTACGTAACATCTCCTCATCATAGTTGGATTCCAACAATAATACATCAGAGTGCTGTATCACATGCTTTACGTTATCACAACCCCGCCCTAAATCGGTCAAAATGGACACATTGGTCGTCCCATCGGTGATTACAAAGCTACAAGGCTCTTTGGCATCATGGTATTTGGGGATACCAACAATGGTCAATGCTCCAATCTCAATTTGGGCATCGGCATCGATAATATGTACCAAATGTTCTGGCAGTCGAAGCTTTGTGCCTTGATAGGTCCCTGCTGTCAGATACACGGGTATCTGATACCGTTTGCAAAATACAGAAAGGCCCCGGATATGGTCTCCATGTTCATGGGTAATGAAAATAGCTTTAACAGCAGCTGGCGATAATCCAAGCTTGGCCATACGTAGCTCCACGTGTTTGGTATTGATTCCTACATCGACCAATACGACATCCTCTCCCTTGGCTACGTAGTAGCAGTTTCCATTCGATCCCGAAGCTATTGCGGCATATTGCATATCTGCAAAAGTAACGAAAAAAGCCTTAGCTTAACAAGAGCTAAGGCTTTTAGATATTTTCTATTAGCACTCCGGCAAGCTCAACGGCACTTTTACCGCTAGACCTCCATCGGCTGTTTCTTTGTATTTGACATTCATATCCTGTGCGGTCTCCCACATCGCACTCACGACCGCATCTAAACTCACTTTCGCCTTATCCGGGTTGGACTGCAATGCCAGCTGTGCGGCTGTAATGGCTTTAATCGCCCCCATGGTATTACGCTCGATGCACGGTATCTGCACCAGCCCACCAATAGGGTCGCAGGTAAGTCCCAAATGATGCTCCATCGCTATCTCTGCTGCCATCAATGCTTGTCGTTGTGAACCTCCCAGACATTCGGTCAGTGCTCCTGCCGCCATTGCTGAGGATACACCTATCTCTGCCTGACAGCCTCCCATAGCTGCAGAAATAGTCGCATTCTTTTTGAAAATAGAACCAATCTCCGAAGCAGCTGCAATAAACTGGATTACCTTATCATCGTCAAAAGCATCATGAAAAGTGATATAATACTGTAATACTGCGGGGATAACTCCTGCCGCTCCATTCGTAGGTGCAGTGACCACCCGTCCAAAAGATGCATTTTCTTCGTTAACCGCCAGTGCAAAGCAACTTACAGCATCTAAAATATAGCCAAAATCGCGCCCTCCTTGACGGATAGCATCGATCCATGTATCATAATCCTGATATTCGCGCCCCTTTAACATGCGCTTGTTCATTTTAGCAGCACGACGTTCCACATGTAGTCCTCCAGGCAGTACACCCTCGGTATGACAACCTTTATAGATACACTCCTTTATCGTCTGGAAAATACGTAAAATACCGGTCCTAGTTTCCGATTCAGGTCGCCACGCACATTCATTTTCCAATACTATTTCAGAAATCTTCAAGCCTGTACGCATGCAGGCACTCATCAGTTGTTGGGCGCTATCTACCGGAAACGCTAAATCCACCTCGGACAATACCGTTTCTGAATCATTCTCCTGAACTACAAAACCTCCACCGATAGAGTAATAGGTCTCTGAAATCGCTTTTCCGTCGACCAAAAAAGCCTGGAAGGTAACGGCATTGGGGTGGAACGGTAAGCTCTGATCGAATAAGAAAAGAAGCTGCTCTTCATAATTGAAGTCTATTTTATGGCTTCCTCCTAACACTAACTGTCCTTCACTCTTTATATTATCCACTTTGGGCATCACCTGTGATACATCAAAGGTTACAGGGTCATCTCCACTAAGGCCAAGCAAAACGGCGATATCTGTACCATGCCCTACCCCTGTCTTGGCCAAGGAACCATACAGAAGAATATTGACCTGCTGCACCTTCTCGAAAACAGCTGTTTCTACAAGTTTCTGTACGAAACGTTGTGCAGCTCGCCAAGGTCCCAAGGTATGCGAACTCGAAGGTCCGATACCTATTTTAAACATATCAAATACGGAAATTTGCTCTTGTGCCATTACGATAACTTAAGTCTATTTTATAAATCAGGTTCAAAGTTATCATTAATATGAATGAAATAAAAAGAAGCGTCTACAAAAGAAGAAAATGTTTACATTATGACAATTTTAATGGGACTCTTTGGGAATTCTTTCGGTGAAAAAGGAAGTTATGGAATTAACAAGTTATAGAGGTGAGAAAGGATTATTAAAGTTAGAAAGTTAAAATGGGTTAGAAAGTTAGAGGATCGCCAAACATTCTAACTTCTTAACTTTCTAACCCTCTAACTACTTAAATTCCTTTTCCGTAGGAGAATTCTTTATTGACTGTAACCGGCAATTTACCTGTTGCCTTAATTTGTTTCAACAATACTTTTAATGCTGCACGCTGCATAAAGTCATCATTTTGATATGCTAAAATAATGGATGCGCTACGTGCTACATCGACAGAATTAACCGCATATGGATTAGTAAACATAACAGTAATAGTACGTCTACCTGCAATTTTATCAATGAACTTTTTAACCGGCTCTTTTACATCCAATTCACTACGTGGACGAGAACGGTTGTCGTGCACAGCAAGTACAATCTGCTTATGATCTCTGATCACTTTCACTAGACTATCCAGTTGTTCCTGCGTCTCATTACCGGCGATATAGTAGTTTGTTCCTTTTGCCAACTGTACACTCAATCCTTTTTCAAAATCTTGCGCCTGATTGATACCGATACTAACTACAGCTGTTTCTTGTTTAGGGTCAAAGGACTGTATACGTTTGTTTGATTTTAAAACCGTCACAGAAGCATCTGCCATTCTTTGAATAAGAGATTTGGTTGCCGGCCTATTCAAATCATCGATCAAGCCGTTGCGGTTTGTTGGGCGGTAATTATTTAACCCTAACCAGTATTTAGAAGCCAATACACGCTTCACACGAGCATCAATTTCGTTTTGCTTTATTCTTCCGCTCTTGATCGCTTTTTCTACTAAATCGATAGCACGACCACTGTTTTCAGATACTTCTAATAGATCGTGACCTGCCTCGATAGCCATTACATCAGCTTCTCCATTTGGAAAAAACTTCTTTACACCTTTCATGTCCATAGCATCTGTAACCGCAAGACCTTTGAAACCTAGCTCAGTACGCAATAAATCTGTAACAACCTTACGCGAGATGGAAGACGGCATATTTGGCGTATTGTCCAATGCTGGGATGTTCATATGCGCCACCATTACTGCTGGTGCACCTTGCTTTATTAGCTCTTTGAATGGGAACATCTCCAATTCTTCCAACCGTTTTTTAGAAAAATTAAGCTGTGGCAAATCATGATGCGAATCTACATCGGTATCACCATGTCCTGGAAAATGCTTGAGTGAGGCTATAATACCACCATCTACCATTCCATCCATATAGGCTTTGGCTTTACGCGTCACATTCTCTTTGCTTTCTCCGAATGAACGAAATCCAATTACCGGATTTTTAGCATTGTTATTAACATCTACTACTGGGGCAAAATTGAAATGCATACCCATTCGTAAAAAGTCTTTAGCCACCTCACGGCCCATATCATAGATAAGGCTATTGTCTTGTATAGCGCCCAATGTCATCTGGTAAGGGAAGGACTGTGTTGAGTCTGGTAAACGCATACCTAATCCCCACTCGCCATCAAAAGTGATTAACAAAGGCACCTTGGTCAGTTTTTGATATTGGTTATACATATCAACATGACGTACGGGACCACCTTGAAAAACCACCAACCCGCCCAACTGCTCATTTTTGATTACAGTAGCTACAGAGTCGATGTATTTTTGTCCTAAGTTGGTATGTGCACGTACCAAAAACAATTGTCCAATACGTTCTTTGGGGGTCAAACTATTAAAAACAGAATCCACCCATTGGTGTTGCTGATTGATAAAGGGAACAAAAGCGGGTTTCTTCTGCGCAAACCCAACAAATGCCAAACCGCACAAAAATGCACTGGTTATAATTGACTTTAGCATATTATTTATTTTATAATTAAGCCTCTAAAATAACACTTTTATATGCAAATGCAGTATTGTTTGCGAAAGTTTTTAAAAACAACGCACAAAAACGCATTACACTAAATCGTACTTATCTTCCAACATCATCGCCAAGTCCAATGAATTGGTGATGTCGCCACAAGCTTCTTTTTTCCACAACATATCGATAATAAGCAACATGAACTGTGTTTCCAACTCGGGCTCTTTATAACCTAACTCTTCAAAAGCGCGCTGTATGATAGGATGCACAGGCTTCATGAACTGATCGTGTTGTTGCCTCGAAAATGGGGTATGGGATAGTCTTTCCTGTAATTTCCAAAACAAGGGTTCATCGGCAACGAGCTTGCTGGGAAGAAAAATCATCGTCCTTAGAAAGTCCTTTGCATTTTTATAGGTCATCATACCCCTATGATGCTGCAAGACTCTTCTGTACCCTGATTTGATCAGGTGAGCCAGCAAGGTATCCTTATTCCCAAAATGCTTAAAAATCAAAGCTTCCGATACACCGGCCAAAGCGGCAATTTCTTTGGTAGAAGTAGCCGCATACCCATTCTCCGCAAACAGCGTCAATGCCGTCTGCAAGATTTTCTCCTTTCTACTTAATGTGGTTTCCTTCATATGACAATTTCGAACAGCACAAAGATATTGATTTTAGACCCAGAATATGGCATCAGGGTTTAACCGAAATGTCATTTTAACGAACAACGTTCAAAGATTAGCCCAATTCATAAGCCACAATAAAATCCAGTAGTCTTTAAAAAAAATAAATACAAATCCCACACCTGAGGACTAACCTATAAATTAATATTTAATTAACGAGTAGCGATGAGCACTTTATTGCAAAAAAAAGCTATTTTTGAGATAAATTACTAGATACTAAACCTTTTGAAATCGATAACCTTTACTTTTATAGTGGCGTTTTTCTGCCTTATAGCCTGTACCCTCACATCGCGGGCACAGCAACGGCTGTCTGGCAACATCTTGGACAAGACAACCTCCAAGCCTTTGTCGGGCGTAACCTTACGCATTATGAACCAAAAGGACTCGACTGTTATAAGCTTGTCTACGAATACGGATGGCCTCTTCTCCCATAAAGACCTTAAAAAAGGTGATTACACTATAAGTACTGCTTTCATTGGCTTCAAGTCAGAATCAAAGCCCATTTCTGTCGAGGACAAACCCATTTATCTATTCTTTCGGTTAGAACCTGCGGAAGTCACTATAGAAGAAGTTGAAATCACCGCCTCTCCGGCCATTGTTCTAAAAGGAGACACCATGGAGTTTGATGCCAAGAATTTCTCTACCCGTGAGTATGCCGAGGCCGACGAACTGGTGGCTCAGATCCCAGGAGTGATGATTGATGAAGAAGGCAATGTGGAGGCCCATGGAGAAAAGGTGACGCGTGTAATCGTAGATGGAAAGGAGTTTTTTAGTTCTGACCCTAGAATTGCCTTGAAAAACCTACCTGCCGAAATCATAGCAAAAATCCAATTGATTGACGAAAAGTCGGAACAAGCCCGATTCTCAGGCTTCGATGATGGAAAACGCAACAAGATCATCAATATTGTCACCAAACCAGATAAACGACTTGGTTATTTCGGAAAAATGAACGGTGGAAAAGGCGACCATGACAAATTTGGGCTAAATGTATCGTTAAATGCATTTGATGGCGACAAAAAATACGCGATCAACCTGATGGCAAATAATATCAATGAGACCAATTTTGCGGAACAGGGTCGCGGGGGTGCCCGTCGGGGCAACAATAATACCGAGAGGGGGCTTTCGGACACGTATGCCGGAGCACTCAACTTTACAAACACCTACTTCAACAAAAAAATGGAAGTCAGTGGGGACTACAATTTCAGGTCGCTATCCACACTAACGAACACAGTTTCGAGTATTGAATATCTGAGCGAAAAACGGGCTAACCAATTTGGCGAACAAAAGCAGCTATCGGACGACTTGAACAAGGAGCATAAATTTAACGGTCGCGTAAAATGGAGCCTAGATTCGGCCAATCGGATTGACTTTGCTCCAAACGTCCGTTACACCGAGGTCCATAAGAACAACAACTCAGACAACCATACAAATAGAAACCACACCGACCCGGTAAACCGCTCTATCCGATCGGGCGATAGCGACAACAAGAGCTTTAATATTGGGGGCTCACTGACCTATATGCATAGATTCAGAAAAAAAGGAAGGTCGCTATCCTTGAATATCAGCGGTAATAAAAGCAATAATGATGCACTAGGTCTTACCCTGGCAACAACGTCGTACTATAATGCAGCGCCACCCGAAGGCTGGGGCAACACAGACCCCTCTATAAGACGCATAGATACGAACAACAACCGCAGCTCGACCAATGGCTACGGCTCTGGGATCAATAGTCGTCTATCGTATACGGAAGCGATATCCCGCTATAGCCGATTACAGGCAAATTATAACTTTAGGAACACTTCAAATTATTCGAACCGTGAGACCTTTGAGTTTTTGGCCGAAACCGGACAATTGGGAGAATTGAAAGATCGGCTTTCTAATGAATTCCGGAACGACTATAATTACCATAGTGCTGGATTGTCCTACTCGTACAACAGAAAAGACATACTACGTATCCAGGCAGGCCTTAACTATCAAAATGGCATACGTATCAACAACCGTACTGTACCCATAGACCTGAGGACTACGGCTGATTTCAACAGTTTACTTCCTGAATTCACAACCGTGTATAAGTTCTCAAAAGACCGAAATATTGAATTCAATTATAATACCCAAACAAATACGCCTAATATCAATCAGCTTCAAGACTTTGTCAATAATGGCAATGAACTACGTATTACAAACGGTAACCCTAATCTAGACCAGGAATATGCACACACCCTACGTCTGCAGTATAAAGATGTCAATAAGAGTTCGGGCCGTACGCTCACGACAAATGTTAGCTTTGAGTACATCAACAACAAAATAACAAATGCCGTGTTAAGGACTGACAAAGATACCACATTGCTTTTTAAAGATCTTGAAATCCGACTGGGGGCCGGAGGTCAATACACGGCCCCAATTAACGTTGATGGTGCTTACAACTTCAAATTCAGTAATAGTTATGGACTCCCGATCAGACCGTTAAAAATAAACGTACATACCAATACCAGATTGTTCTTTGATAACGATATTGCAGAACAAAATGGTCTTTTGGTCAATAGCCTTTCTTATGGATTTGGGCAAAACATCGGATTTAACTCCAATTTCAGCAAGCAATATATACTAGGCCTAAGTTACCATATCAATGGGAGATACACACGCAACCCATTGGGTACGTTACCGCGCTATGAGGTGTTCACACATCGGATTAATAATAACATAACGGTCGAGCTATTCCAGAAACTGGTATTATCTTCTCAATTCATGTATTTACTAAATGGCGGTATTAACGGCGCAGCTGGAATAGAGACTTCGCTATGGCATGCTTCTGTAGGGTACAAGCTTTTCAAACGTCGAAATGGGGAACTTTCCTTAAAAGGGTTCGACCTATTAAACAATGCACAAAATGTAAACAGGAGAGTCAACGTGGAGAGTATCTCGGATGTAACGTCGAATACATTAAATCGGTATTTCTTACTCTCCTTTACGTACAACCTAAGACAATTTGGTGGCAAACTAATGGGCGATAAAAAGAATGTTAAACAAAGAGCCCTCCGGCCTGAATAAAGATTTGTTTTTTATCCATATAGTCCTCTCTAGCAATAGCCTTTGTCGCTTTGGATAACACCACGGTTCGGTATCCTAAACTAAGTGCGTCCATAGCCGTAAAATGCACACAAAAGTCTGCTGCGAGTCCACAGATATGAACCTCCGTGACGGCACGATCCTGCAAGTAGCCGTGCAGCCCCGTATTCTTACGCCGTCCATTGTCGTAGAATCCGCTATAGCTATCGATATAGGGGTCTATCCCTTTTCGAAATACGGCCTCCACTTTGGCCTGCTCCAAATTATCGGCCAATTCGGCACCACGTGTTCCCTGAACGCAATGGTCGGGCCATAAGACCTGATCGAGACCATAAAGCACAACCTGATCAAAGACATTGTGTTCTATATGTTGTGACGCGAAACTTTTGTGCTGGACCGGATGCCAATCTTGGGTGGCTACGACGACATCATACTTGGACTGAAGACCATTTATAACCTCAACTATTTGGTCTCCGTTGGGCACTTCGAGCGCACCTCCCGGTAGAAAATCATTCTGAATATCAACTATTATCAATGCTTTCATTTACATGTCTTTATTAGTACGCCCCCCTATTCTACTGATTTACAAGCTCAAGTTAATCAATATTCATGATATAGCCAATCCCCCTAACATTCGTGATCTTGATCCTATTATCTTGCGAGAAATACTTTCGTATCCTACTGATAAACACATCCAAGCTACGCCCTGTAAAATAGGTATCCTCCCCCCAATAGGTTTTAATAATATCTTCACGTGGAACGACGCTATCCTTATTTTCGAAAAGTCGCCGTATCAACTCCACTTCACGATAAGACAATTTTTCTTCCATCCGTTCATGCTTCAACATATTCTTGTTGGTATCCAACACGTAACTCCCTATCTCATACGACGTATGCACAGGTCGTTTGGAGCGCCTAGAAAGGGCCTCGATACGTACTATCAACTCTTCTATCTTGAATGGCTTGCGGATATAATCGTTGGCTCCTAAATGAAAGCCTTTGACTACGTCCTCTGCCTGCGTCAGCGCGGAAAGGAATAAAATCGGCACATGTGGATTGGTCCGCCGAATCTCGGTTGCAGCTGTAAATCCATCCATCAATGGCATCATAACATCAAGGATAATGACATCCACATTCTCTCGTTTAAAATAGGCTAGGGCATCTTGTCCATTTTCACGATGTACTACCTCAAAGCCATGATTTTCCAAGCTATCGGCAACAATCAGTGCCAGACTCTGCTCGTCCTCAACGTATAATATCTTTACTTTGTTCATTGTTTTGGAATTGATAGAATAAACACAGTCCCTTTGCCTAAAATACTGTCCACTTTAATAGTTCCTCCATGCTGCTTGATTACTTGCTTTACATAGGCCAACCCAAGGCCAAAGCCTTTCACGGGATGCAAATTTCCACTAGGAACCCGGAAGAAGACCTCAAATATATCTTTAAAATAAATAGGATCGATACCTAATCCATTGTCTGAAATAGATATCGTTACACTACCGCTTTCCTCCTTTAAGCCCACCTGAATCTTGACCGAATCCCCGGAATACTTAATCGCATTATCAAATAGATTGCTGATTACATTTTTCAGATGAGCCGAATCGGCGATGATTGTCACTCTAGGAGGATTAGCAACAAAGCCGATACTTACACTTTTCTTCGCCCCCAGCTGGGCTATTTCAATACCTTCTTCTAATAGTTGCGCTACGTCCACGGTAGCCCTTTGCAAATTAACTCCTGCAACTTCGTCTATATCGAGCTGCAATACCTTTTCTATCATACCAGCAAGATGCTGCAGCTCCCTATGCGAAATATGTAAATACCGCTCCATCTTTTCCTTATCGTCTTTTGCACCATAGCGCTGTATGGACTCTACTGCCGCCATCACTGTCGCCACTGGAGTTTTCAATTCATGGGTCATATTGTTGACAAAGGATTTTCGCAGCAGCGCTAATTTATTCTGTCTATTGATGGTCCATAAAAGATATATAAAAGCTCCTATCAGGGCAAGTATCAATAACACGGACACGAACAACTGAACAGCCATCTTACCCAATAAATAAAGAATAGGCTGGTCAAATTGAGCAACAAGATACTCGTCTTCACTTGGATTGACCAATATTGGACGAGTCAACATAGTGCAATCTGCTTCTACTTTGAGCCGGTACTTTCCTTGGGCCCTATATCCTTCCTTAAAGGTCTTAATATCTACATGAACTGGAGTTGCTATACCTTTAGACAACAAATCCACAGCTAATAAACCATTTATCTCTATTAGCGTACCATCGCTGAACGTGATGTTTTGGAGCATAAAAGAAGGTATGATTGGTGCTGGCTCCCCAGCTTCTTTTTTTGCTTCCCTTCGTTTACTATAACGGAGCATACGTTCATGAGCAAGGCTATCCCAAAGTACTTGTATTTTATCGCCATCAATATTGCCATACATGGATTTTATACGAGATACGAATAGTGCTCCTTCCTTAGCAATGCTTTGATTACGTCGCTCATCGATAGTGTTTTGGTGCTCATCATAATACGACTGTATCGCATTAAATAAACTACGTTCGACTTCTGCCACGAACATCTCGCGCTTATTGACATAGCCACCATATAGCCAAACACCCACGATTCCTCCAATCCCCACAAGGGACAGAACAATCATCACCACCAATATTTTATACTTTTTTAACATGATTAAAACAAATTTAAATTCTTAGATTTGCACGACGAATTGTTTAGGGTCATATTTAACAAATTATAACACATATTAACAATACGGTTTACTTACATTTGCATGTCAACTAATATATATGAGGCAATTATTACATTTTAGATACCTTTTCTTTTTATCCTTACTTGCTACGACAGTTTCCTTCTATAGCTGTGATAAAGATATGAGTGTTTCTTTGGATAACTCTAATGGTAATTTAGGTGTTGTTGTTCTTGATTCGATGACCATCAATACATCTACTTATCAGTTGCTTCATATGCCTTCGGCAGGTACTGGCGCTATGTTGGTCGGAAAGTCCGCACAAGCAGAAAGCGGTTCAGTAACGTCCTCTTCCTATTTTCGTGTACAACTGCAAACGTTGATAAACGACATCCCAGCAAATGCTGTATATGATTCTGTCAATTTGGTCGTTAGACCTAGCATGAACAAGTATTTCTATGGTGATACCACCAAGACACAGACCATATCGGTACACCGTGTGACGGAAGATATCATCATGAAAGACATAACCAATAGTATTGACTACTACAATACACCGATTTATGTCACTGGTCCTACCATTTTCAATAATCAAAAATTCAACTTTGACGCTAGCCCTCTAGGCGATAAAACGTTTCTTCCTTCGGTCAATTCATTGGATAGTATCAGTATTAAACTTGACCAAGCGTTTGGCCAAGAAATTTATGATATGGTGAAGGCCAACGATTTCAATGTCACAACAAACGAAGCTTTTCAACAATACTTGAAAGGACTGGTTCTGGTTCCTGGAAATCAAAACACAGCTATATTAGGCTTGAACGACACGTTACAAATGAATATCAACTATTCTTATGTGGGGTCTGATGGTTTTATGAAAAAAGGAGCTAAAGTAATAACTTCAAGCCACAAAGCTTTTCAATACAACAATATTGAGTATGACCGGACAGGTACAGCGTATGCCAGCATCAATGCAACAGACCGGGAGCTCAAAAGCGCTGCAACGAATGGTAAAGTATTAATTCAAGCTGGCGCAGGCCTTGTAGCAAAAATCAATATTCCTTCGTTAAATGATTTTATGCATGAAGAGAATTTGGCGATAAATAAAGTAGAATTGATTGTGGAGACAGAGGGCCGTAACTATGGATACTACCCTGCCCCCAACGCGATGATGTTGCTTGTAGCAAACAGCAGTGGCGTCCCTATCTCTTATATACGTGCTCCATTTTCGACAACGATACAACAGGCAACATTCATCCCGGGCAATGACTCTGGGGTAAATGGTCGCTATATCTTCAATCTGATCGATTATACGAAGAATTTGAACGAAGCGGAATACCGCGGAACTTCGTTGTTGTTATCAGCTGCTTCGCCTGCATTGTTTGGAACAGTTAATAACACTATTATTGCCACAGAAAATGGCAAACCAAAAATTAAATTAAACATTGTATATACTAAATTCAAATAATCTATGAATAAGAAAAATTGGCTTGTTGTAGTTGTAGCCTGTGTTTTTTCGTTAACTGTTTTCAACTCTTGTAAAAAGAACAAAGATGACAACACGACTGACAATGGCCCTATAGAATGGGTAAAAGCATCTGCTTTTGATGGTGACCCTAGAAGTTCAGCTGCTTCTTTCCAAATTGGAGATGTTGGCTATTTGGCGACTGGTATCTTATCAACAAATGACAGAACAACTGATGCATGGTCTTTCAAAAACAATCTTTGGCAAGAGATTGCTGACTTTGGAGGAGAGGCTCGTAATGGCGCTGTAGGTTTTTCAATCGATGGCAAAGGTTACGTGGGTACAGGATTTAATGGTGTAGATGTTCTGAAAGACTTCTGGATGTATGACCCTACAGCTAACAAATGGACTCAAATTGCTGACTTTCCTGGAGAAGCTCGTTACGGTGCTGTAGCATTCACGTTGAATGGTATTGGTTATGTAGGTACAGGAGCTACTAAAACTCAAAAAACACTTAAAGATTTTTATAAATACGACCCAAAAACTGACACTTGGGAAAATGTAAAATCGCCATTGAAAAATAAACGCGTTAATGCATTTGCTTTCGTAGTAAACGGTAAAGCTTATGTTGGTGGCGGTATGGACAACAACCAATTCCCAGAAGACTTCTATTCTTTTGATGGAACTGAAAATGGATGGAATGAGGTAGCTCCTTTAAAAGATGCTTCTAATACCTATGACTTAACTCGCCAATCTGCTTCGACTTTTGTAATCGGTAATTTCGGTTATGTAGTAGGTGGTAAAAAAGGTTCTGTATTGGGCAACGTTTGGAAATATGACATAGCAGCCAACAAATGGGAAAGCAAACACCAAGCACTACCTCAAAATGCAAGAGAAGGTGCCGTTTCATTTTCTATTGGTGGAAAAGGATACCTTACAACAGGTATGAACAATGCTACAAAATTTGATGATACTTGGGTATTTACTCAGGTTAGATAATCAAACTGTAATAACATATAAAAAGGCTAATACGTACTCCGTATTAGCCTTTTTTCTTTTTATAAACGCTCGCCCTTATCAAAGGATATAAAGGGAGTGACAAAATAGCTTGGGGTGCTTTACAACCGACCTCGATCACAACAAAGCAGCCATCTCTCTTTCCATTAGTCTAGTCCTTAAGATTCAGTATGAGATTAAAGAGTTCCCATTTCATAAAAAAGGCCCTCCTAGGAGGGCCTTTTTTGGTATATATATGATTACGGTTAGTTCGTTAGATTAAGCCTTTTTTGTTTAACAATTCTGCAACTTGAACAGCGTTAGTAGCGGCTCCTTTTCTTAAATTGTCTGCAACAACCCATAGGTTCACAGTGTTTGCTTGAGATTCGTCTCTACGTATACGACCTACAAACACCTCGTCTTTTCCATGGGCATCTTTAGGCATTGGATATGATAATGTACTCGGGTCATCTACTACGACCACACCTTCTTGTGCTGCCAAAGCCGCACGTAGCTCTTGTACATCAAAATCTTTTTCAAACTCCCATTACTGGAATACGTACCGTAGTGGCTGTCACTTTGATCGTATCATCCTGCATGATCTTATTGGTCTCCTGAATCATCTTCATCTCTTCCTTAGTATAGCCGTTCTCTTGGAATACGTCAATATGTGGAATAACATTCAAATCAATTTGGTAAGGATACGCCTTTTCGCCCTCGATACCTGCTCGCTCGTCGTTCAATTGTTGTACCGCTTTGACACCGGTACCTGTAACAGACTGGTAGGTGGAAACAACAACGCGCTTGATTTTATATTTTTCGTGCAATGGCTTCAATACGACCACCATCTGAATGGTTGAACAGTTGGGATTTGCTATGATTTTATCTTCAGCTGTCAATACATCTCCATTTACCTCTGGCACAATAAGCTTTTTGGAAGGATCCATACGCCAAGCAGATGAATTATCAACGACTGTAATACCAGCTGCAGCAAACAAAGGTGCGTATTCTGTAGACACACTCCCTCCTGCGGAAAAAAGCGCTACATCAGGCTGCATAGCAATAGCCTCATCCGGTGTTACCGTCTTAAACTTCTTACCCTTGAATTCAATTTCCTTGCCCTTACTTCTTTCAGATGCTACAGGAATCAATTCTGTTACGGGGAAGTTTCTTTCCGCTAGTACCGTCAAAATTTCTGACCCAACAAGACCTGTCGCGCCAACTACTGCTACTTTCATTGTTTATATAATTTTACTGTTTAGTATTTATCGTGATTTCCATTTTTTTACTTCACGAGGCCAAACATAATAAATAAAGAGGAGTATTTTATATAAAAAATTACATTTTTATCATTTTAAACGCCAAAACATTGATACAAAACCAAGCTACAAAGCCTATAAATTATCAATTTATCAATTAAACAACACATTCCACAGAATATTTACCACATCCAAACCCTGTTTGAGCAAAATTTATTCTTTATATTGCGCCAGATAGCGAAGTTATACTTTCTCAAGAAAACCAATTATTAATAGAATGAAAACCAAGCTTTATATTCTCTTTATATGGTTAGTAACGGTATCAAATACGTTTGGTCAAGATATTGTGATCAATGAGATAATGGCTAACCCTAAAAACGGGCAGCTACCAACGGTAGAATATATCGAGCTTGTAAACAATGCCTCTTCAGCAAAAGACTTGGCCGAACTACGCGTAGTTATCAATAATAAGAACCTTGCTCTTCCCTCCTATATGCTAGCCCCGCAGCAATTTGTCATCCTGTGTGCCCAGGAAGGGGAAGACCTATTAACCAATTATGGCAATGTGATTTCATTGAATAACTGGCCTGCTCTCAACAACACAGGTGCTACAATACAGCTATTGCGCACAGATATACTAATAGACGAGGTGATTTATAAAGACAGTTGGTATCAGAATACAGCAAAAAAAGCTGGAGGTTGGAGCTTGGAGCGGATAAACCCCAACTGGACATGTAACACGGCCAATAGCTGGTCGGCCTCAATAGCTCACCGAGGCGGAACACCTGGTGGTCCCAACTCGATATATGATAAGAACTATATTCCTCAGATGGAAGTAACAGGTGCAAAAATCGTTGAAAACAATATATACATCGGTTTTAATGTGGATCGTACATCTCTCGGTGTATTTAACAAAGAAGACTTTCGTATTGAACCAGGAGATATCATGCCAATAGCAGTCTCTTGGAGTGAAAGCAGCGACAGCCTCATCCTCACGCTAGAACAACGTCCCGAAGTACAGACACTATATACCCTGAGCTTAAAAAAGATAGTGGTATGTGGCGGTGACCTCCAGATTCCTAATTATTCTTTTTTTCAACAAACTGAGACTGGATATAATGCTATTGTCATCAATGAGATTCTATTCAATCCAAAAAAAGAAGGTAGCGACTTTGTTGAACTATACAATAGAACAAATCTTCCGATTAATCTACAGGGCTGGAAATTGGGAAATCGAATATTATCGGAAGGACTGTTGATCATTCCGCCACAGGAATTTTTGGTACTAACGGCCGAAAAGGAAAAAATCCTCTACACGCACCGCAATGCTCTCACTGACCGTATCCATGAGATGCCAAGCCTTCCTGCCTATCCAAACCAGCAAGGCGTTGTAACACTATTTTCCACAACGGGACTGGTAGACTCGTTGTATTATAATGCCTCCATGCATGCTTCTTGGATCAACAACCCAAAGGGAGTATCCCTAGAACGGCAGTCCTACGAAATGGATAGTAATCATCCTGAAAATTTCAAGTCTGCAGCCACATTGATGGGAGGTGCAACGCCAGGCTTCCAAAATTCGACAGCTGTCACTGATTATGTAATAAAAAATAAAATATTTTCCACTTCAAAGACGGTCTCTCCAGACGGCGATGGCTTCGAAGATGAGCTGGAAATAAACTATATTCTAAATGACCCGGGGTACCTTATCAACTTGAATATCTATAACGAGAAAGGAAGGGTAATCAAACGTTTGATTCGACAAGAAAGTGCTGGTTCCAGTGGAAAAATAACTTGGAATTGCATCGATGAAAATAGCAAAATGGCACCTCCGGGGCACTATATTTATTGGATTGAAATCTATCGGGAAAATGGGGCCAGAGAGATCTTTAAAGAGGCTTTTGTCCTTGTTCAGAAATCACATCACTATTGATAAAAACGCTATAAAACACCTATCTTTGCAACACGAGATTGAACAGGCGTAACTGTACCAAAAAAAGTATAAAAGCCAACCAATCTCAGAATTACTTTAAAAGGAAAATCGAGTACGATAAATATGGTAAAAACTATCGCCTCGTAAATATTTATTTAATGAAAGAAACGATTATAATCTTAGGTTCAAACGGTCAGATTGGCACAGAGCTAGCCGATGCTTTAAGAGCCAAATTTGGTGCAGACAATGTAATTACATCTGATATCAGAGAACCTCAATCTACGGCCCCTATCCAAAACTTCGAAATCATCAACGTTTTAGATAAAGTCGCATTGAAAGCCCTCTTTGAAAAATATAAACCCACTCAGGTATACCTATTGGCAGCTATGCTTTCCGCGACAGGAGAACAATATCCGCAGAAAGCGTGGGATTTGAATATGAATGGGCTATTGAATGTCTTGGACCTTGCTGTCGAACTAGGGGGAATAAAGAAAATCTTCTGGCCAAGCTCTATTGCAGTCTTTGGACCAAACTCACCAAAGGAAAATACACCACAGTACTGTGTTATGGATCCAAACAGTATTTATGGCATAAGTAAATTGGCCGGTGAACGTCTTTGTGAATACTACCATGAGAAATATGGGCTAGATATCCGTAGTATCCGATATCCTGGTATTATATCTTGGAAAACAGCTCCAGGAGGAGGCACCACAGACTATGCCGTTCATATCTTTTTCGAAGCACTAGCCAAAGGTAGTTATGAAAGTTTTCTTTCGGCCCAAACGGCACTTCCTATGATGTACATGGATGACGC